>JAJQAI010000318.1 GCA_021203915.1 Prevotella sp.
CTCTCCTCATTATCAATGAGTTTATAAGTATGTGGAGTGTCATTTAGTGATTTAAGATTGCTTTGTTTCCTCAGCTCTGTATCCTCATCCAAATTAAAGTTATTGGCGAACAAATCAAGTTCTTTTTTAGGCATCTTTTTTTGAGTGGGCTCCTCTTCATTTAGAAATCTTTTAGCAAGTGTTTTAAACTCCAAGAAGAAGAATAGTTCTCTTAAGACGTCTTTCTTTGGAGAAGTTCGTTTAAGTTTTTCAAGGTCTAATTCTATAGGAACATCAGTTTTTATAGTTACCAAAAATTTTGAGGTACGTATTTGCTCAACATTTTCCTCAACCTTCACTCTTAATGCTCCTTTTAGTTCTGATGTGTGTTCAAGCAGATTATCTATGCTTCCAAACTCTTTTATCAGTTTTACGGCCGTCTTCTCCCCCACCCCAGGACATCCTGGAACATTATCGGAAGAATCTCCCATTAATCCAAGAAGATCTATAATTTGATGAGTTGATGATATATCATATTTTGAGCATATACCACTGGGGTCAAGTGTTTCGTATCCACCTCCATGGCGTGGGCGAAACATAAAAACATTATCTCTTACAAGCTGTGCATAATCTTTATCGGGAGTAAGCATGAAGGTTTGAATACCCTCTTGGCCAGCTTTTAAGGCAAGAGTTCCGATGACATCGTCTGCTTCAAAGCCACTTACCTCAAGTATTGGAATATTCATTGCTCCAAGTATATCTTTTATTATTGGAACTGCAAGGTGAATATCCTCAGGTGTTTGTTGTCGTTGTGCTTTGTACTCAGGGTATGCTTCATGACGAAAGGTTGGTCCTTTTGGGTCGAAGGCTACACCTATATGTGTGGGTTGCTCTTTTGTTATTACTTCGTGTAAGGTGTTGCAGAAACCCAGTATTGGTGATGTGTTAAGTCCTTTAGAATTTATACGAGGGGAATTGATGAAAGCATAATATGAGCGATATATTAGCGCATATGCATCAATCAAAAATAATTTGTTCATGGTTTTCTTTTTTTTCCTTGATGTAAAAGTACAGAAAATTTGCAATTAATACAATTAAATGACTACTTTTGCACCAAATATTTGGCATATAAAGATGGATTCTCTTTTTCTTATCAAGGAGCCAATTAAAAAGGAACTTGATGCCTTTATAGACCTTTTCAACACCTCGCTTTCGCACAGTAATAGCTTGCAGGAGGAAATTTTCTCACGCATACGAAAAAACGCAGGAAAACGTATGCGCCCGATGCTTATGCTTTTAGTTGCTAAAAACTTTGGGCAGATTAATTCTTCGACCCTAGAGGCAGCTGTTGGCCTTGAGTTACTTCATACGGCAAGCCTTATTCATGACGATGTTGTCGATGAAAGCGCTTTTCGTCGTGGAATTCCTTCTGTTAATGCCCTTCATGATAATAAAGTCGCCGTACTAGTTGGAGATTATATTTTATCTACTGCCCTACTACATATTTCTAAAACGCAAAATTTAAGAATGGTTACTTATCTTGCTAGATTGGGACAGACGCTTTCTAATGGTGAGATACTTCAACTTATGTGTATGGAAGATGATAGTTTCTCTGAACAGGCTTACTATCAGGTTATACGTCAGAAGACTGCAGCTTTGTTTGAGGCGTGTTGCGTTTTAGGTGCAGTTTCTGTTGATGTGAAAACAGAGGATCTCTCTGATATTGTGAAATTCGGCCAGACTTTGGGAGTAATATTCCAAATAAGGGATGATATCTTTGATTATTATGACTCCACTGAACTAGGGAAGCCAACTGGTAATGATATGTTAGAGGGAAAGTTAACTCTTCCGGTGATACATGCCCTAAATTCTTCTGGTAATAAGGATATGCTTTCTTTGGCAATGAAAGTAAGGAATCGTACAATTAGTCCCGATGAAATCACGACTTTAGTTGAATTTACTAAAGAAAATGGTGGCATTGAATATGCCCAAAAGCGTATGCAAACCCATCGTTTAGAGGCACAATCCTTTATTGATAACTTTGTTAAGGATGTATCTCTTCGCAAAAGTTTTGAGACCTACCTTGATTTTGTAGTTAGGCGCAATATATAGAAGGAATGCACCTAAAAAAATAAATCCGATAATTTCTTATTGGGCTTTTTAAAAGAATTTTGTTTCCTTTCCAACCATTTCGCTTAGTAACATATTTGCAAGTCGGCTTGTTCCTAGCCGAAACCATTTGTTTGTAAGCCACTTTTCACCTAGAACCTCTTTTACAATTGTATAGTATGTGATAGCATCCATAACAGAGTTGATGCCACCTGCTGGTTTGAGGCCAACTTGAATACCGGTTGTTTCATAGTATTGCTTTATAGCTTGGCACATTACATATACGGCCTCAGGTGTTGCTCCTGCTTTTTCCTTTCCCGTTGAGGTTTTGATGTAGTCAGCCCCAGAGTACATCGCTATAATCGATGCTTTCTTAATAGCCGAAGCTGTCTTTAGGCAATAAGTCTCTAGTATTACTTTCATTGGATGACGAGAGCATACGCCTTTTAGTTCCCCTATATCATCGGCCACACTTTGATAATCTCCACTAAGAAATTTACCCACTGGCATAACTATGTCAATTTCTGTTGCCCCATCCTTGATGGCAAGAGCTGTCTCTGCCACCTTTACTTCCATTAGTGCTTGTGATGATGGAAAACTTCCGGAAACACAAGCAATCCCAACTCCTTCAACCTCAAGGCTTTGGCTTACGATACTTGCAAAGCAAGGATAGACGCATATAGTTGCAACGTGTGGAAGATCTGGATATGTTGCATCGAAATCGTTCACTCTTTCTGTAAATGCTAGAACACTTTCTTCGGAGTCTGTGGTGTTTAGAGTCGTTAGCTCAATGCTACCAAAAAGAAACTTTTTTACCTCGAGAGTATCATTCTCATGCACTTTCTCTGAGATTATTTTCTTTATAGCCCTAGTTACTTCTTCATCATTTATATCTGTGTCATACAATCCAAGGGCTTCTTCAAACTTGTTTAACTTTTTATGAAAATGCTGGTGTTCATCGTGTGAATGACACTCTCCCCCATGTTTGTCGTTAGTCATCATTTTTTTAAAAGTTTTGGGTTATTTATATGTCTTTGTTTATCTCTTTGAGTCTTTTTTTCAATGTTCTTTTTTAGCGCTCTAGTTAGGTCAACTCCTGTTTGATTTGCTAGGCAGAGTAAAACCCATAGAACATCGGCCATCTCATCTTCAGGATCTTGGCTTTCAGAGGCTTTAAAACTTTGGTCGCCATATTTGCGAGCCATTATTCTTGCAAGTTCCCCGACTTCTTCGGTAAGACAGGCCATGTTGGTTAGTTCGCTAAAATAGCGTACTCCATAGTTTTTAATCCACTTATCAACCATTTCTTGGGCCTCTCTTAAGGTTATATCTTCTTTAAAGTCAATCATATTTATAAAAAAGTTATTCTTTATGTTTTGTATCCATACAAATAGTTACAGGACCATCATTTATGAGCTCTACTTTCATATCGGCACCAAACTCTCCTGTTTTGACTTCTTTGCCAAGCATGAGACTCATTTTATGGCAGAACTCTTCGTATAGCGGTATTGAAATTTCATGTTTTGCTGCATGTATCCATGAAGGGCGATTTCCTTTCTTATATGATGCAAGTAAGGTGAATTGACTAATTACCATAATTTCACCATCAACATCTTCAATGGGAAGGTTCATAACACCATTTTCGTCATCAAAGATTCTTAATGCTATAATCTTTTTAACCAACCACTCTAAATCTTCTTTGTTATCATCATCTGCTATACCTAGCAGTATAAGATAGCCCCTTTTTATACTGGACTTTACTTTAGCATCTATGGTTACTGAAGCTCTGCTTACTCGTTGAATAACTGCTTTCATTACACTTTATTTAGTCTTTTCGAAGTGTTCATGTATTATCCTTGCCTTACTTTCCCCTAGAATATCTATAAGTACTTGTAAATCAGCTTCTTTTATCCTTTTTACAGTTCTTAGTTTCTCTAGAAGCAAGGCCTTACTTTTAGGCCCGATTCCTTTTATTTCATCAAGTTCTGAGTGAAGGGCGCGTTTGCTTCTTTTTTCTCTATGGAATGTTATTGCAAATCTATGTGCCTCGTCTTGAAGCCGTGACAGCATACGGAATAGTTCTCCATCTTGTTTTAAACCAATCACTTTTGGTGGAAAGCCGAAAAGAAGTTCGTTTGTTCTATGATGACTATCTTTGGCTAGCCCTGCAATTGGAATCTCAAGTCCTAGTTCATCTTCGATAACTTTTCTAACCACACTCATTTGCCCTTGTCCTCCATCCGTGATTATAAGATCTGGGAACTCTCCGCCTTCTGTCTTTAAACGTGTATAGCGCCGTTTAACTACTTCTTGCATTGAGGCATAGTCATCGGGACCTATTACGGTTTTTATCATATATTTTCGATAATCCTTTTTGCTAGGCTTCATGCCTTTGAATACCACACAAGAGGCTACAGCGTCTTGACCTAAGATGTTTGAGTTGTCAAACATCTCTACTCTATATGGAATCTTCTTAAGTTTAAGAGCTTCTTGTATTTCTTTCATAGCCCGTACGCTTTTCTGCTCGGGGTTTAGTTTCTCTTTTTGCTTGAGCCTATCAAAACGGTATTGCTTTACATTAAGTGCAGAAAGTTCCAAAAGTTTTTTCTTATCCCCACGTTGTGGTACAGTAAACATCACGTTCTCAATTTTCATCTCCACTGGTTTTGCCGTGATGATTTCATTTGAAGAACTCTCCATTTTTTCTCTTATTTGCATGATTCCTTGTTGAAGAATCTCCTCATCGGTTTCAGAAAGATGTTTTTTTATTTCAAAGGTGTATCCTTGATTTATACAGCCGTTTGTTACATGCATATAATTTATGTATGCTATGTTTTCATCATTTTCTATTGTGAAGACATCTACATTATTTATGCTTTGGCTTACCACTTCGCTTTTGGCGCAAAAATTTTCAACCAGTAAGTATTTCCTTTTTGCAATTTCTGCCTTTTCAAAGAGCATTTCATCGGCCATGTTTTTCATCTCTTGGAGTAACCCTTTAGATAACTCGCGGGTGTTACCCTTAAGTATTTCTTTGGCTTGTTCTATGCATTTAAGATAGTCTTCCCTAGTTTGTTTCCCAACACATGGTGCTTCACAATTATGTATATGAAACTCTAGACAAGGTCGATATTTCCCTTGCGTAATACTCTCTTCTGATAAAGGGAATCTACATGTGCGTGGTTTGTATAGTTTTTTAATTAGGTCTAACATAGCGTACATAGAGCCTAGATGGCTATATGGGCCATAGTATGTTCCCAGTTTTTTATTTATGGTTCTAGTTTTAAATATCCTCGGGAAATTTTCTTTTGTAACGCAAATTGATGGGTATGTTTTACCATCTTTAAGCAGTATGTTGTAACGGGGTTGATACTTTTTTATTAAGTTATTTTCTAGCAGAAGGGCATCTTCTTCGGTTTTAACTACAATATATTTAATGTCGCAAATTTTGCTTACTAAAACCTTCGTTTTAAATCTATCAACCTCTTTATGGAAATAAGAACTTACGCGGTTTTTAAGATTTTTAGCCTTTCCTACATATATTACGTGCCCCTGGCTATCTAAATATTGATAGCAACCAGGACTATTTGGTAAATTACTTACAATAGACTTTAAGGCCTCAATCCTTTTTTTCTCCTCTTCCTTTTCCATCCTTTTCTTGAAAATCTTCTAAAGGTTACTTTCGGAGTGTTTCACGTGAAACACTCCAGAAAGCCAATAACCTAAAGCTGCATTAGGACGCTTAGTTCAGTTCCTTCTTCAAATTTGTTTCTTCCGTCTAGTTTTTCAGTAACTAATTCTATTAGGAAGTTTACGTATATTTTCTTTGGATTAAATTTCTTTACTAAGTTATAAGCTGCCCTCATCGTTCCACCCGTTGCTAAAAGGTCGTCATGAAGTAGTACCACATCTTCTGGTCCAATAGAGTCCTTGTGGATTTCTATTGTATCAGTACCATATTCTTTTGTGTAACTTTCCTTTATTGTTTCTGCTGGGAGTTTCCCAGGCTTACGACATAGTACGACTCCAGCATTAAGCCTTATAGCTAGTGCTGAGGACATCACAAATCCCCGACTTTCTATACCAACTATTTTGGTTATACCCTTATCTTTGTAGAGATTGTACAATTCATCCTCCATTATTTTTAAACATTCTGGATTCTTGAATAGTGTGGTTACGTCTCTAAAGATAATCCCTTTCTCTGGAAAATCAGGGATACTTCTTAGATTTTCAATTAATGTTTTGTTATTCATAGTTTTCTAATTTTATAT
>JAJQAI010000118.1 GCA_021203915.1 Prevotella sp.
ATTGAGAATCTTGAATCCTAACCCTTAGATGAATCCACCATTTCTATAGAAAGGAGGTAGCTTTTTTCGCGTCGCGTGCAAAGGTAAGATAAACTTTTCTAACAAGCAAAAAATTCATTTCGTTTTTTGCTAGATGGCTTACTGTACACCATCTTCACGGAGCTTTTTCTGCCATTTCCAAGCAGACTGAAGAGCATCCTCAAGACTATGCTCGGCCTTCCATCCCAAGACAGCATTAGCTTTGTCAACATTACCCCATACTTTTTCTATATCGCCTTCACGGCGAGGGGCATATTTCCAATTTAGCTTAACTTGTGTAGCCTTTTCAAAGCCTTGGACAACCTCTAAAGTACTTACACCGGTTCCAGTTCCAATATTGAATATCTCAACATTATCTGTATCGGGACTTTCTAGAATTCTTTCCATTGCTTTTACGTGAGCTTTTGCTAAATCTACAACGTATATGTAATCACGTATGCAAGTGCCATCTGGGGTTTTATAGTCATTACCAAATATTTTAAGTTCCCCTCTTATTCCAATGGCCGTTTGTGTAACAAAAGGAATAAGATTCATTGGAACACCATTTGGTAACTCGCCTATATGGGCTGTGGGATGAGCTCCTATTGGGTTAAAGTACCTTAGTATAATTGACTTTATTGGGGCACCGCTATAAATAAAGTCTTGAATTATTTCCTCGTTTATTTGTTTTGTGTTTCCGTATGGACTTAGTGCTTTTTGTATTGGCGCATTTTCAGTTACAGGAAGATTCTCTTTTGTGGGCTGGCCATAAACTGTGCAGCTTGATGAAAATATAATACCCTTAACTTTATACTTAGGCATTAGCTCTAAGATATTAATTAGGCTAGTGATATTATTGCGGTAGTATAGCAGTGGCTTTTCCACACTTTCTCCAACTGCCTTGCTTGCTGCAAAGTGAATTATTCCGCTTATATCGCCATGTTTAGAAAAAACACCCTCTAATGCCGAGAGATCACAACAATCAACTTTTTCAAAAAATGGTCTTTTTCCAGTTATTTTTTCAATGCCATCAATAACCGCCTGATTGGAATTTGAGAGGTTATCTACGATGACAACTTCATAACCTGCCTGTTGTAGCTCGACAGTGGTGTGGGAACCGATAAAACCGGTTCCCCCTGTCACCAAAATCTTCTGTTTCATAATATTTGTGCGTTTCTCAAGGATTCCTTTTTAGAAACCTTAATTACTCAATTCCAAATACTAAGCTAAGTCCTCCGTCAACACCAGAGAATCCCATAAATGCAAGGCTTAGAAGACCTGCAGTTACAAGTACTATAGCCATACCCTTCATACCTTTGGGTACATTAACCATAGCAAGTTGTTCACGAAGACCTGCAAATACCACAAGTGCTAAAGCGAAGCCAATAGCTGTGGAGAATGCATAAACAACGCTTTGAATTAAGGAGTAGTCCTTCTGGATAACCAAAATAGCAACACCGAGTACAGCACAGTTTGTTGTTATTAGTGGTAGGAAAATTCCTAAAGCTTGGTATAGTGCTGGAGAGACTTTCTTAAGTATAATCTCAACCATCTGAACCAAGGAAGCTATCACTAAGATGAACGTTATGGTCTGTAGATATTGTAAACCAAATGGGTTCAAAAGATATACCTGTACAAGGTAGGTAACTATCGTAGCAAGAGTCATTACAAATGCTACTGCAGCTCCCATTCCAAGGGAAGTGGAAACCTTTTGTGATACTCCAAGGAATGGACATATTCCCAAGAATTGTGACAACACTATGTTGTTCACAAATATTGCTGATATAAAAATCAATAGGTATTCCATAATCAAGCTTTCTTAAATCTGTTTACAATAGCTATAAGATAACCAAGCGTGATAAACGCTCCAGGAGGAAGTACGAAAAGCAACATGTTGAGAACCTCTGGAAGTAATTGAAAACCAAAGATTGAACCTGCACCAAGTACCTCACGTACAATTCCAAGCAGTGTTAGGGCTAGGGTAAATCCTATTCCCATACCTAATCCATCAAATAAACTCTGAACGGGTCCGTGACTGCAGGCAAAAGCTTCAGCACGTCCAAGAATAATACAGTTCACAACGATTAGAGGAATGAAAAGTCCGAGCGTCTCGTTTATTTCTGGGAAGAATGCCTGCATAATCATTTGTAGTATGGTCACAAACGATGCTATAACTACAATGAATACCGGAATTCGAACCTTATCAGGAGTTAAATTCTTTATCAAGGAAATTACTATGTTGGAGCAAATAAGCACGAACATAGTTGCTAAACCCATTGACATTCCGTTTATGGCAGAGGTTGTTGTCGCTAAAGTAGGACACATGCCAAGAAGAAGTACAAAGGTTGGGTTCTCCTTGATTATACCGTTAGTTAATATTTTTATGTAATTCATAATCCAAAAAGAGTTTTATTCCGTGATTTTGCTTGTAGCAGATGTGCTTCCATCAGTCTGCACATCATGATATGCATCGTATGCCTGAGAAATAGCTAAAAGGAAGGCTCTAGAGGTAATAGTTGAAGCCGTGATAGCGTCAATATCACCACCATCCTTTGATACCGTTAAGTTATGTTTCTCAGGATGTTTTCCAATAATACTTCCTTTGCCATCACTCTGAAACCATTTTTCGGCCTTTGCTCCAAGTCCAGGTGTTTCAGAATGATCCAAAATAGTATAACCTAAAATAGTTCCTTCGGGGTCAAATCCAACTAGTACGTTAAGATCTCCACCAAAGCCACTTGTTGTGCTCTCTATGGCAACGCCAAGGTCTTTATCACTTGCATCAACGGCTTTATAGGCAACGAATACAACCTGTTTGCCTTTGATTTCTTTCCTTATGGTATCGGTTTGAGCAACTTTAAGGTCACCGCCTCCCATTACATCCTTGATACCATCAGAAAGTGCCTTTTCAGCCTGCAGTCTTATTGGCTCTTCTGTAATTTTATGAATATAAGCTAGAATGGCGCCCATTATTACGGCAACACATACTAGGGCCAATACCATGTTCAATATTGATGATTCAAGCTTTTTCATTTCTTTTCCTCCTTCACTACTTCGCCATAACGCTTTGGCTTAATATATGTATTAATAAGTGGAGTAAATGAATTCATAATCAAAATGGCGAAAGACATACCTTCTGGATATGATCCCCAATTACGTATTACAACCGTTAGGGCACCTATTAAAATACCATAGAGTATCTGTCCCTTAGGTGTCATTGGAGATGTTACATAGTCTGTTGCCATAAAGATTGCACCTAGCATTAGACCTCCGCTAAGAAGCTCATCAATAGGATTTGCATAAATAGGACTAGCAAGGTGCATGATTCCTGAGAATATAAACACAGTAGCTAAGATACTTATTGGAATATGCCATGTTATTATTTTTCTGCATAGCATATAGATGAGTCCAATAATAAGTGCTAAAGCACAAACCTCACCAATTGTTCCTGCACCCGTTGCTGTGGGATTACCTAAAAGAAGATGCAGAGAGTCTGGTAGACGTTCAAGAACAGAAGCATCACCTGACTTTATGGCCTCTTTCATAATGCTCAGTGGTGTAGCGCCTGTTTCTGCATCCAAATAAGATAATCCTTGTCCAACTAGTGGCCATGAGGTCATTTGTGCTGGGAAAGATACCAAAAGGAAGCATCTACCTACAAGGGCTGGGTTCCATGGATTACATCCAAGGCCACCAAAACTCATCTTACCAATTCCGATAGCAACAAGGGCACCAATTAATATTATCCATACCGGAAGATTAGAAGGTAGGTTAAAACCTAGTAACAAACCTGTTAGGATTGCTGATCCGTCGCAAATGGACGGCTGCTTTTTCAAAATATACTTTGTAATCGCCCACTCAAAAAATACGCAGGCCGCCACACTTGAAAGGCAAACTATGACAGAGCCTATGCCAAAGTACACAAAGGATACTATAAGCGCTGGTATTAGAGCTATTATAACCCCATACATGTTATGCTCAACGCTATCTGATCCATGTGCGTGTGGTGATAATGATACTATTAATTTGCTCATTTTTTTATGATGTTTTTCTCTTTTCCCCTTTTTAGGGGAAGAAGATTTTATTTTTTGGTGTTACGTGCTCTTATCAGTCCCATGACAGTACTCTTGCCAAGACGTATATTATCAAGCAGTGGACGATGAGCCGGACATGTAAATTGACATGAGCCACACTCAATACATGAGGTGATATCCTCTTGTTCCATCCTCTCCCACATATGCTTTGCACTACCTGTAGCAAGGAGATATGGCTCAAGACCCATTGGACATGCACTTACGCATTTAGCACAACGTATACATGGTTGTGGCTCCTTACGTCTAGCCTCCTCATCGCTTAAAATAGTGATGCTATTACTGCCCTTACAAACGGGAACTTCATCAGTGGTAAGAGCCTTACCCATCATTGGGCCACCGCCAAGTAGTTTGTTGTCGCCCTCAGGCATTCCACCACACTCCTCAATAAGGTCTTTCATAGGCGTACCCATACGAACTAGGAAATTACCAGGCTTTTTAACCTTCTTTCCTGTAACGGTTGTGTAACGCTCAAACAGAGGTTTATTCTTCATTACAGCCTCATATACAGCGAAAGCAGTTCCAACGTTCTGCACAATTGCACCAACGTTTACAGGAATTGCTGGAGGTGCAGGAACTTGCCTGCGAATAACTGCATCTACGAGCTGTTTTTCACCACCTTGTGGATACTTCTTAGCTAGTGGAACTATCTCAACATTTGGATAGCTTGTAGCTTTTTGTTGAAGAAGTTCAATGGCTTTAGGTTTGTTATCTTCAATACCGATATAACCCTTGTTTACTTTAGATGCCTTCATTAGAAGATCTAAACCAACTAGGATTTCGTCGGCATGCTCAAGCATCAATCTATAGTCAGATGTGATATATGGTTCACATTCAACGCCATTTAGTATTACACACTCTGCCTTTGCTGTTGGTGGGGGACAAAGTTTTATAAATGTTGGGAAACCAGCTCCACCCATACCTACTATTCCGGCTTTCTTTATTCTTTCAACAATCTCCTCAGGCGTGAGTTCTGGATGTTGAGCAAGAGTTTCTAGTTTATCAGAGCGGTCAATGCTCTCTTCCCATTCATCTCCTTCAACCTTTATGATAATTGCAGGTTTACGATAACCAGAAGCATCAACGGCTGTATCTATTTTAGACACAGTTCCTGATACAGAAGAGTAAATTGGAGCAGAAACAAAGGCACCTGCCTCGGCTATAAGAGTTCCTACCTTTACCTTGTCACCCTTAGCAACCACGGGCTTAGCAGGGGCTCCAATGTGTTGTGATAGTGGGAAGGTAGCCTCCGAGGGTAACTTAGCAACTTGTGTTGGCATTTCAGCCGATATCTTATTGTCATGGGGATGTACACCGCCAATTCTGAACGTTTTCAGTTTCATGCCTTTACCTCCTCCTTTGGTTTTTGTTCTACTATAGGGCTTTCCACAATAGGTCTTTCTGCCTCTTTAGGCGCTTCCTCCTTTGGCTTTGGTGCGGGGAAGTTTACCGCCACGATAGCATGTGTTGGGCAAGCCTCTACACACTTGCGACATATTCTACACTTAGTGTGGTCGATGTAGCAAACGTTGTTTTCTACCGTGATAGCTTCGAATTTACACTCCTTAGAGCATTTTCCGCAACCTATGCAGGCAGCCTTACAAGCTTTCATTGCTACGGGACCTTTGTCCTTGTTTACACAACGTACGTATACTCGGCGATTCTTTATGCCTTTCTTACGTAGCTCAATAATTCCTCTTGGACATGCCTTAACGCATGCTCCGCACGAGGTACACTTTTCTTCGTCGACCTCTGGAAGGCCTGTTTCAGAGTTCATGCTTAGAGCACCAAATGAGCAGGCAGCAACGCAATCACCTGTTCCAAGGCAACCAAAACCACAAGCGGTCTCGCCAGCACCACAAGCGTGCATAGCAGTACATGTCTTAAGACCATTGTACTCAGCAATACGTGGTCGTAAATCGCAACTACCACCACAGCGCACAACTGCCACCATTGGTTCAGTATTTGCAATTGCCATCCCAAGTAAGTCAGCAACCTGTCCCATTACGTTGGCGCCGCCCACAGGACACATAAGTCCTTCTAATGAGCCTTGATCAGCAGCCTTTACTAAGGCACTGGCCAAGCCGCCACATCCAGGATAGCCACATCCTCCACAGTTTGCCCCTGGCAAAACCGCTGTCACCTGCCCTATACGGGGGTCTTCATGAACAGCGAATTTTTTGGAACAAACGTATAGTATGATTGCTGCAACTAACGC
>JAJQAI010000332.1 GCA_021203915.1 Prevotella sp.
GTTTAGATTATATCTGCACACAAAGGGTTGAATGTGCAGAAAAAAAGTTTTTTTTCCGCAACATTTGCATATTAGATTTAATGTGCTTAAATTTGCCCTCGATTTACTCCAAATGGTAGATTAAGGGGTGCCCGATAAATTTATCGAGCTGAGATTAAACCCTCGAACCTGATCCAGGTAATGCTGGCGTAGGGATAAACGACCAAAATCACTAAAAAAAGGTCTATAAGGTTTTAATACGCGAAAAGAACCCCTTTTTGTGTAATTTGTTAGAACTTTTTAAAATGAAAAAAATCTTTTGGCTTTTTGCCTTTTTTCCGCTAGCGGCCTTTGCCGATAGTGGTGGAACGGATTTAGAATCCTTTCCCATTGATTCACTAAACGTTATTAGACTTCAAGAGGTCCAAATACTTTCAACTCGTGCTAGAGAAAAAACGCCAATGGCTTATACTGACATTGATAGGGAGACTTTAAGCGAGGTAAACTATGGCAGGGATGTTCCCCTAATGCTATCTATAATGCCATCTGTAGTTACAACTTCGGATGCTGGCAATGGCATTGGCTATACATCTATTAGGGTAAGAGGAACGGACCCAACACGTATAAATGTAACTGCTAACGGTATACCCATTAACGATAGTGAAAGTGGTAATGTATATTGGACAAATATGCCCGATATTGCCTCGAGTCTGGAAAGCATGCAGATATGTAGAGGTGTTGGCACCTCAACAAATGGTGCAGGAGCATTTGGAGCAACAATTTCCATGCAAACCGAAAATATTAAAGGAAAACCTTTCCTTGGTGTTGACCTCTCAGGAGGAAGTTATTCCTCTCATAAGGAGACTTTACGTTTTGGAACTGGTCTTATTGGGGATCATTGGGGCTTTAGTGCCCGCCTTTCCAACATTGGAAGTAATGGATATATAGATAGAGCATCATCCCGGCTTGATTCTTACTTTATTCAAGGAGGATATTTTTCTCAAAACACGGTAGTAAAATTTGTTACCTTTAATGGAAAAGAAAAGACCTATCATGCCTGGAACTATCCTTCACTTTATGAAATGGAGCTCTATGGTAGACGTTACAACTCATGTGGATATATGTATACAGATGCTGAGGGCGTTCAGCATTTTTATGATAACCAAATTGACCTATACCACCAGCAGCACTATCAACTGCTTTTAGACCAACTTCTTCCCCATAACCTTAGCCTTAACGTTGGACTACACTATACAAGGGGCGATGGATATTACGAAGAATATAAGCGAAAAAGAACACTTATAGAATATGGCCTGTCAGAGGATCCTAATGACCAAAGCGACCTAGTTAGGCGAAAACAAATGGAAAATGATTTTTATGGGGTTATCGCTTCCATTAACTATGAGGGAAAACATGGGCTTAACTTAACGCTTGGTGGTGGCTGGAATAAGTATGATGGCGACCATATGGGAAAAGTTATTTGGGTTGAAAGCCCAGTAGAAGAACTTCATCCAGAGGAAGAATACTACTTTAACAATGCAAAAAAAGTTGATGGTAACATCTTTGGAAAACTATCCTATGATTTTATAAAAGGACTCTTTGGTTTTTTGGATTTACAATATCGACATGTGGGCTATAAGATGAGGGGTTCTTCCGATGAATTTTCTTGGGAAGAAATGCAAAATGAGGAGTTTAAAGTAAATGATAACTTTGATTTCTTTAACCCAAAGGTTGGTCTATACTATAGTATTGGAAAATATCATGATGTATATGCCTCGTTTGCTTTAGCTCATAAAGAACCAACAAGAAACGACTATGAGGATAACCTTAACTCCTCTCTTAAAGCCGAGAGATTAGTTGATTGGGAATGGGGATATAAATTTCACCATATAAGGTATCTTTTGGGAGTTAACTTTTATCTAATGAGGTATGCAAATCAATTTGTCCTAACAGGCGAAAAAGATAATATTGGTGATATGATAGCCCGTAATGTTGGAAAGAGTTATCGCTTAGGGCTTGAAGTAGAATCTTCTTGGAGGCCAGTAGACTTTTTCTCTTGGGTTATAAACTTTACCCTTAGCAAAAATAGAGCAAACAATTGGCACGTAACAGATGGCATAACGGGAGAGAGTCTTTCTCTTGGGTCGACACCTATTTCATTTTCCCCTGGCTTTATTTTGGGTAATGCCTTTCATTTTGATTATAAGGGATTTAAAGCAATAATTTCAAGTAAGTATGTAGGAAGACAGTATCTTACCAATACGGGAATAAAAAGCTATGAGTCCTATTCTTTAGAGGAAAAAGAGGACGTTAGTATGGTAATAGATCCACACTTTACAACCGACCTGGATTTATCCTATACATTTAAAGTTAAGAGTATTAAAGCTATTAGGCTTGGATGCACCATATACAACATATTTAGTGCTAAATATATGAATAATGGTTGGTCTTCACCTTATTATACAACCTCCTCAGAAGGAAAGGTTATAGCCTATACAAATAATGACAAAGAAGAAACCGGATATGCAGTATCTTGTCCAATAAACTTTTTAGCTCACTTTTCTATAGATTTTTAAGAGAAAAAAATGGGAGAATTTCTTTTATCTCACTGGATAGATATTTTAAGTACCTGCCTAGGGCTTGCTTATATAATATTAGAGTATCGTGCTAGCATTGCCCTATGGGTAGTTGGCATTATTATGCCAGCTATTGATATATACCTATTTTACTCAGTTGGTCTATATGCTGATTTTGGTATGGCTATATACTATACCCTTGCTGCTATCTATGGATACGCTATGTGGAAGTTCTCCCCTAAAACAAAGGAAACTAAAGCTCTTAAAATTACCCATATAAGTAAGAAGAAGTACTTCCCCATGGGGATAGTATTTCTTCTTTTTTGGACCGCGATTTACTTTATACTTAAGACGTATACCCCTAGTAATGTTCCTCTAACCGATAGTTTTATTAATGCTCTTAGCATTATAGCTCTTTGGGCTTTAGCTCATAAGTATATAGAGCAATGGTTTATTTGGATCGTAGTTGATATAGTAAGTAGCGTTTTATATGCATATAAGGGCATACCTTTTAAGGCAAGCCTATATGCACTATATGTTGTTATTGCTATTTTTGGTTATATAAAGTGGAAACGCCTAATTAAGAGATGAGGCTTAAAGAAAACCTTGACTTTTTAAAGCCTCTACGAGGCTCTTAGACATACTTTCGTTATCCTTTTTGGTATACCTAATATCTGTATATATCTGAGCTAAGGTCTCTTTAGCGTTTATCTTAAGAAACTCTAAGTTTTCTTCAAGTGACTCCTTATAAGCGTAAAACTTATCAATATCCTCTTTAGTGTAATTATGGTAGGTCTCCTCATGGGTAAAGGCCTTAAGAGGTAACCTATCGGTAAGAGGTGGCTTTTCATCTGGCCAGCCAAGAGTAAGGGTTGCAATTGGCATTACAAGTTTGGGAAGCTTAAGTATATCTATTATCATTTTTGGACAATAGACTGTAGTTCCTATAAAACAAATACCTAATCCCTTTTCTTCTGCTAAGTTGCAAAAGGTCTGGGTATAAAGTAAAGCATCAGTTGCAGCATTAATAAAGGAAAGGAAATTATCGTATCCAGGAACAGCCTTTCTTTGTTCACACCAAAGGCTCGAGCGATTAAAATCAGCGCAAATAGTAAGTACTATGGGAGCTTCCGATATCATTGGTTGATTAAGATGGGCTGGTAACAAAGCCTGTTTTATTTCCTCAGATTTAGTTACCACCACACTATATAGTTGCATATTACCCATTGTTTGGGTTCTTGCAGCTTGGTCTAAAAGTTCATCTAAAAGCTGCCCACTAACCTCTTTTGAAGAGTATTTTCTAATACTTCTTCTTGTTTTAATTGTTTCCATTAGAAAAAAATCTTTTGCCCCACAAAATTAAAAATTTTGAGCGTTGAAAACAAAAGTTTTAAACCATATTCTTTAATTCACGGGGGACAATTATATTATACTTAGCAATTTTCACGCCTCCCTTACAAAAGCTACGAGGACCTGATCCTAAGGATACATTACTTAAATCTAATTCTTTAAACCAACTATAGTTTACCTTTTCTGCCATATATAAAAAAAGGCGCTTAACCTTAACGGAAGAAGTTTGCTCTAAAAGGAGAGTTACATGTTCTGGGCGTAGCATTGAAAGCATTTCAAAAAGATAATAAACATCCACCAAATTAAAATAATTAGGAGAAAGTAACAAACATTCCATAATAGCAAGTTCGGGCGTTGAAACTTTTATGGAAAACCTCTCTTCTTCCATAGATATAATGCCTATACCGCTTGGAAAAACATTAGTTGAAAATTCTTTTAAAACTCTATCCCAATCATATTGCAACATCCACTTAGGAAGATGATGCTTAACAGGAGTAGCTATATATGCTAGTGGCTTTCCCATAGGAATATAATGAGTATAGCCATGAAGTTCCAAAGCTGTTGAAGCAGCTATATGGTATGATAATCCAAGTTGTTTTTCTTGAGAAGTTAATGCTCCAAAAAGTGTTGGTTTAGAATTAGCAAATTGATACATACCATTAGCTATACGCTTTAGCCACCCCGACCTTAAATACATCACCTGCTCAGAACGAGAGATATTTTGTTTTTCCATCCACGAGGAATTCATAACTTCAGTTGAAGCGACTATTGCCTGTAACTTATTTATTTTTGTTGTCATTTTGCAATAAATATATTTGCAAAAATAGTAATAAAATAAACTTTTCCAAGAATATAGAACGCTTTTTTTCATCTTGGCAGAGAAATGGTCAAAAAAATCTATGTCTAAAAAACATTTTATCCGTATTTTTTTTACGGCATGGATTTTTTTCCCTAATATTGCAAACAAGCTAACAACATATATCATGTTAAGTAAATTTGCAGTCACTAATTTCCGTGGTTTTTTAAACCGCATTGAATGGGATTTATCTAATCCTAACGGATACGATTTTAACAAGTCTGCTATTAAAAAAGGTATTTTAAAGAATGGTATAATATATGGTCCAAATGGTTCCGGCAAGACTAGTTTGGGCTTGGCAATATTCGATATTGCCAATCACCTCTCCCACAAATGGACAAAGCCTGACTATTATTTAAATTTTGCTAGTGCTTATGCTAACATGAAACCTGTTGACTTTGAGTATTCCTTTGTTTTTGATGGCAAACGATTGGATTATTCTTACTCTAAACGTGCAGTGAACCTCAAGGGGGAGATTCTTAAGGAGCGTTTATTAGTAAACAATGAAGAACTGATATATAGGGAAAATGCAGCGTTACGTTTGTCTAAGGAGTTCTCATTGTCTAAAGATGCCATTGCCAACTTGAAGGATAGCGCAAACAATATATCACTCGTAAACTACCTAATAGGGGCGGTACCTCTTCCACAAGACCACGTATTGCTTCAACTGCGTGACTTCGTGGAAAGGATGTTATTTTTTAGAAGTCTTGAGTCTAGAGAATTTATCGGTTTAAAAGAAGGTAGAAGCAACATAGAAGAATATATAATCAAAAATGGTCTTGTAGAAGACTTCTCTAAGTTCCTAAAAGAAACAAGCGACCAAGAATATATCTTTAAGTCACCTAAACAAAACGGTAACGTTTTGATGTGTGAAACAAATGGTGCAGAAATTCCTTTTCGATTGGTTGCCTCAACAGGTACAAGGAATCTGGAACTGCAATACTATTGGTTAAAAGAGATGAAAAACTCTTCATTTGTCTATGTGGATGAATTTGACGCATTTTATCATCACAAATTATCTATGGCTATTTGTAGACTTCTCTTTAAAGTAAAAGGGCAAACTTTTACATCCACGCACAACACATATCTGATGACAAACGATTTGCTGCGTCCTGATTGTTATTTTATACTTGATAAAGGAAAGATACGCCCCCTCTCTCAGTGTACAGAAAAAGAACTACGGGAGGCTCACAACATTGAAAAGATATATAGAGGAGGCGGTTTCCATGTCGAATAAAGGAAGAACACTTTTTGTGTTTGAGCGTAGAGGCCATGAAGAAAAGCTTGTTGAGTCTTAGGAGCTGAGTCTCTAAAGAGAAAGCAACTACTAAATTTACAATATTTCCTGTAAAATTAGTAATGAATGATGGGATGAAACTTCTCTTAATTGACATACTCCCATCACTAAAGGAAT
>JAJQAI010000310.1 GCA_021203915.1 Prevotella sp.
GGGTTACATCTCACTTAAGACCGCCCTACAAACAGACCAAGTCCTTGCCGTAGCATACGAATACACATATGGTGGAGTAACATATCAAGTTGGAGAGTTCGCCTCTGATATTCAAGATGCTTCCCAAGCTCTATTTGTCAAGTCACTTAAGAACACTAGCAACAATCCTCAGCAAGGTAACTGGAAACTTATGATGAAAAACGTCTACTATCTTGCCGCTTCAGTAGAAAAGGATAAGTTTAGACTTGATGTAAAGTTCCAAAGTGATACCGCTGGTGTTTATCTTTCCTACATTCCAGAACCACAAGTAAAGGACCAACCCATTATAAAACTCCTTGGTGCTGACCGTCTTGACAATAACAATAAAACCAATAGCAATGGATACTTTGACTATGTAAGCGGTTACACTGTAACAAATGGTCGTGTATTCTTCCCTGTTGCAGAGCCTTTTGGAGAGTACATGTATAAAGCATTAACAGGGAAAGGTGTGGCAGCCGATGTGGCTGAAAAATACACATATACAGAACTTTATGACTCAACAAAAACTACTGCCAAACAAATAGCTGAAAAGGATAAATACCAACTTTCAGGACAATTCCGCGGTAATTCAGAGAATGTCATTTCGCTCGGGGCATACAATGTCCCTCAAGGTTCTGTTGTTGTCACCGCTGGTGGTGTAACTCTAACCGAAGGCTCTGACTATAGCGTGAACTATTCTGCCGGTGAGGTAACAATCTTAAATCAAAGTATAATTGATGCGGGAACAACGGTAAATGTCTCCCTTGAAAGCAATACTGATTATGCCCAAGAGAGAAAGACCATGCTGGGTCTTAATTGGCAGTATGACTTCACAAAGGACTTCCAGCTCAGTGGTACACTCCAACACCTTTCAGAACAAGCCTTAACCACAAAAGTGTCAATGGGTTCAGAGCCACTTAACAATACACTATGGGGCATTAATGCAAATTGGAAAAAGGAAAGTCAGTGGTTAACAAACATACTAAATAAAATACCATTCCTACATTGTACCCTACCCTCTCAAATATCATTTACCGGTGAGTTTGCTCAACTCATTGCAGGTAAAGCTCATGGCGTACAAGACAATGCTTCATACATCGATGATTTCGAGAACACCACAAATGCTATAGACGTATCCTCACCAACATCATGGGTACTTTCAAGTGTGCCAAGTTATTTCTCCGAACAAAGTGATAATACCACGCTAAAAAGTGGTTACAATAGAGCTCTTATGGCATGGTATACAATTGACCCTCTGTTTACTCGACGTAGCTCCTCTCTTACCCCAGCCCATATCAAAAGCGACCTAGACCAACTGAGTAACTACTACGTAAGGGAGGTATATGTAAAGGAGCTCTTCCCAAATAGAAATGACAACACCTATAGTGGAGCTACATCTACCCTGTCTGTTCTAAACTTAGCTTATTATCCTACAGAAAGAGGTCCATACAACTTCGACCCAACTCTTAACTATGATGGAACTCTACCAAATCCTCAAAATCGTTGGGGTGGTATGATGCGTAAGTTAGATACGAGTGATTTTGAGACTGCTAACATTGAGTACATAGAGTTCTGGCTACTTGATCCCTTTATTTACTCCAATGAACAAGCAGATGCTAACATGTATGGTGGAGACTTGTACTTTAACTTAGGAGAGGTCAGTGAGGATATTCTTCATGATGGCAAGAAATTTTATGAGAGCGGTATGCCCGTTGACGGCTCAAACTCCTACACTACAACTCAGTGGGGAAAGGTTCCAAATCAATCTACAGTAACATATGCATTCACCACAAGTTCTGGTTCAAGGGCACTTCAAGATGTTGGATTAAATGGTCTTACAGACGAGGAAGAGCGCACGTTTGAAAGCTATCAATCATTTCTTTCTGCCGCTCAAGCAAGTGTCGCTCCTTTGCAACTTGACTCGATAATGAATGACCCTGCTAATGATGACTACCATTATTTCCGTGGCTCAGATTTAGACCAAATACAGGCATCTATT
Source organism: Prevotella sp. (assembly GCA_021203915.1). Lineage (GTDB taxonomy): Bacteria > Bacteroidota > Bacteroidia > Bacteroidales > Bacteroidaceae > Prevotella. Next base: position 2,018 of record JAJQAI010000310.1, read on the forward strand.
TTAGATCGCTACAAGAGGATAAACAATCCACAGGGTAACTCTCCCGACAATGATAGTAGAGATGAAAGCTATGATACTTCCTATAAGACCACTCCTGATGTCGAGGATATAAACCAAGACTACACTCTTAATGAGTATGAAAAATACTATCAGTACAAGGTAAGTATTCGTCCTCAAGATCTTGTAGTAGGGCAAAACTTTATCACCGATAAACGAGAGACAACTATGACCTTGCGTAATGGTCAAACAGGTCATGCTACATGGTATCAATTTAGAATTCCTTTAGAGGAGTACGAGCAACGTGTGGGTTCAATAAGCGACTTTTCTTCCATTCGTTTTATGCGTATGTTCTTAACCAATTTCCAGCGTCCAATCGTTATGCGTTTTGGTACTTTGGATTTAGTTAGGGGTGAATGGAGAGTTTATGAGCAATCGCTTGACAATAGCACTACAAGTAAGTCTGGAACAATGTCCGTAAGTGCTGTCAACATAGAGGAAAATAGTGACAAAGAGCCTGTTAACTACGTTCTTCCTCCTGGAATCATCCGTGGACAAGACCCAACACAGCCACAGTTAACAGAGGATAACGAGCAAGCTCTTGATATTGTAGTAACAAATTTAGCTAATGGTGAATCAAAAGCTGTCTATAAGAACACTACTTTGGACATCCGTCAATATAAACATTTGCAAATGTTTGTGCACGCTAATGCCTTTGAACAAAACACTACAAATCTTCAAGACAATCAGCTAGCTGTATTCATTCGCTTAGGAAGTGACTATCGAAGCAACTACTATGAGTATGAGATACCACTTAAGTTAACTCCAGCGGGACTTTATAGCCTATATTCTACTGCTGATAGAGAAAAGGTATGGCCCGAGGATAATATGCTTGATGTTAATTTAAGTGTATTTACTAATTTAAAGAAAGCTAGGAATAAAGCCAAAGCACAAGGACTCGCTTCCTACAATAATGTTTACTCAACCTACGATGATGATAGGCCAAACAACAAAATAAGCATTATGGGAAATCCTACTCTAGGAGAGGTTAAAACTATGATGATAGGTGTTAGGAACCTCTCTGGTGATATAAAGTCCGGTGAGGTATGGGTTAATGAGCTTCGCCTGCTAGAATACACCAACGAAGGAGGATGGGCCGCACAAGGAACTCTAAATGTACAACTCTCAGACATAGGCTCTGTTAATGCCACTGGAAAAATAGTAACCACAGGTTTTGGTGGCCTAGAAGATGGTGTAGCCGAGCGTTCTCAAGATGACTATAAGACCTATAGTATAACAACATCTTTAGAGCTGGGTAAGTTCTTCCCAGACAAAGCAAAGGTAAGTATCCCCTTATATTATTCGGTAACAAAGGAGAATACTCGTCCAAAATACAACCCTTTAGACACTGATATTCTACTTAAAGACTATCTTAATGATACTGAAGATACTCATGAAAGGGACTCAATAGAAAATATTGCTGTAACCAAAACTACAAGTACTAACCTTTCACTTTCTAACGTACGTGTGGGTATATATACAAAGCGTCATCCTATGCCTTATGACCCTGGTAACTTCTCCATTACATATAGTCATAGCCATAATCATACTAGTGGTGAAACAACTGTTTTTGAAAACGAAGACACTTGGCGAGGAGCTTTCAGTTATAATTACACCCCTGTATACAAAGCTATAGAGCCATTTAGTATGATAAAGAGCAAGAGCAAATGGTATGATATATTGAAGAAATTTGGCATTAACTGGTTGCCACAAAATCTATCTTTTGATACCGAGATTGTAAGAAACTACTATGAGCTCCAAGAGCGCGATATGGAAAGTACTGAAGGTAACGAACTTCCAATGACCTTTAGTGAACAATTCCTATGGAATAGGTCTTTCTCAATTAGATGGGATTTAACAAAGAATTTGCATATGAACTTCAATAGTGCTACCAACGCAGAGATTGAAGAGCCATATACACCGATAAACAAAAGCCTATATCCGGATGAATATCACGCTTGGAAAGACTCCGTATGGCAAAGTATAAAGCACTTCGGACGTCCACTTACATATAGTCAAGCCTTTAGTATGTCCTTTCAAGCACCACTGAATCTTATACCAATACTAGACTGGCTTAATACCGATGCTAGCTACAATTCTACTTATGGATGGGATAGAGGTACGGACCTTGAGGATGGCACATCTTTAGGTAACGTTATCTCCATGAATCGTACATTTAACTGGAATGGCTCTGTTAACCTTGAAAAACTCTATGACCATATACCTTTCCTAAAGAAGACAAACGAAAGATTTAGTAAGCCCGTTCCAAGACAATCACGTATGCCAGCAAAGAAGCCCGAAGCGAAAAAGGAGCCAGCCAAAGATGAAGAAGTAGATGCCGAGGGCAAAGTGCTTCCTAAAAACAAACGTGCCTTCGAGAGTGAGATTACTCTTGAGCCAGATACTACAATTACTGTCTCTCACGGAAAGAATAGCAAAAAACTTATAGTTGGAGCTAAGACAAAAGAGGGAAAAGCCTTTAGGATTAAATATAAAACTGTAGATGAGAATACCATAAAGATAACCACTAAGGTAGATACCACAACAACCTTAAAAGTAACTGTTCTTGCTAAAACACCCGCTGAAGAAACCAGGTGGTATAAAACCATGCAGTGTATAGCTAGAGGACTAATGCTTGTAAGAGACGTTAGTTTCGTATACCGCAATCAATATAATATGTCTATATCTGGATTTATGCCAGAAGTTGGTGATATGCTAGGTCAGAGAACAGGTAGTGTAATGGCTCCAGGACTAGATTTTGCTTTCGGTTTAGTTGGAGATAATTACATCAATAAATGCTTGGATCGTGATTGGCTTTTAATGAGCGATAGTATAGCTACTCCTGCTACAACCAGTCTTACTGAAGACCTGCAACTAAAGATGACTCTTGAACCAGTAAGAAACTTGAAAATTGACATTGACGCAAGTCGTACCGAGACCAAAGCAAAGAGCGTCCAATACATGTACACTGGTATGCCTACCACACAAAGCGGAACACTCACAATGACGACAATAAGTATTGGAAGTGCATTTGAAGGAACAGGAAACATCAATAATGGATATCACTCCTCAACGTTTGAAAAGTTCTGTAATTCACTTGAGTCCTTTAGAGCACGTGTTGAAGCTCAATATGCAAATGCTGTCTACCCCACCGGTACAACCCTAGCTGGACAACCATTTAATCCTGATTATGGAACTGTGAGCACATATAGTTCTGATGTTATGATACCAGCATTTTTGGCAGCTTATACTAGCATGGGAGGAAAGTCACTAAATATATTCCCTTCACTTGCAAAGATGTTACCTAATTGGTCAATTAAGTATAGCGGACTAAGTCAAATAGAATGGTTCCGCAGGCATTTCAAGAGTTTCAACTTAACTCATGCATATAAGAGTATATACGCTGTTGGATCTTATAGTTCTTATAGTACTTTCGTGGAATACATGAATGGTCTTGGCTTTATCAACGATGCAACTACGGGTTATCCAATACCTAGCAGTATGTACAACATAAGCACAGTGAGTATAAACGAGGCATTTTCACCACTTTTAGGAATTGATTTTACTCTACATAACGATCTTAATTGCAAGTTAGAATACCGCTCAACACGTGTGGTAAGTCTAAGTATGACTAGTATTCAGATTAACGAGTCCACAAGCTACGATTGGGTTGTTGGTATGGGATACAAAATCAATAACTTCAAATTATTTGGTGGTACTAGGCATAGGAAAGTAAAAACTAAGAGAACCGGCGATGAAGACGAAGAAGAGAGTCAAACAAAATCTTCTAAACAAGAGCCCACTGGTTTTAATACAGAATTAAATCTTAGAGCAGACCTATCATATCGTAAACAAGCTTCAATCACTCGTGATATAGCAACAATGACCAGCTCAGCTAGTAGCGGTAACACAGCATTTAAGTTATCCCTATCAGCAGACTACTCGCTATCAAAGATGCTAACCTTAAGTTTCTATTATGATATGCAGAACAACACCCCACTTCTTACTAGTAGCAGCTACCCAACAACTACTCATGATTTTGGACTAAGTATAAAGT
>JAJQAI010000123.1 GCA_021203915.1 Prevotella sp.
GTTTAATAGTTATAATTTATATACTATAGAGTATTTAATACCTACTATCTTTAGCTATTGTTATAAACGCCAAAGAGGGGTATATGAAATTTCATTTGTAAATTTTGGGGCGGGAGGGATAAGAATTACTATTTTAGATTTTCGTTTTGAAAATGAGCCAATTTTTAAAAGTCTCGTAAAAGAGATAGGAAATGTCGCAAATTGAGGAATGCAGTTAAAATTCTTGATGAATAGAATAGCAAAAAGGTTTGAGTCTATTTAATAAAATTTGCTGAAGAGTAAGAAAGAGTATAGTCTGGAGTTAAAATATGGAAGAACTGGATAAAAGGTAGTCTGAAGGATGAGAAATGTGGAAAGTCTGGAGTGAAGTGTTAACTGGGGAAGAGTGAAGACTGTGTGAGGGGTGTGAGAGATTGGAGAATTTTTCGAATCCCGAACTTTTTACAATCGGTCTGTCCCCTCCGCTTAGGATGCCCTCAAACAAAAAAGAGACGGTTTTTTGCAAACCGTCTCCGAACTCGCTGATTTTCACCACAATTTAAAGCTATTGAGTAAATGATGCCAGTCTCTCAAAGTAAAATAATGATTGTAACTCTGATGCTCCAGCTGAACTAAGTAATTATTCAGCAGAGTTTCGAAATTTGCAAGAGCTTCTTCAGAAACTAAACCAAGTGTTTTGCAATAATCCAAGGTAGCTTCAATAAGTGCTTCTCTCTTAGCCTTAGTTTCAACTTCAGTTTTGTTTTCTTTCTCTAGCTCCTCTTGTGCTGCGGCGAGTTGCGCGTCAAAATCTTTACGCAAGTCTTCTGCGGATGTACCCTTCTTTAACGCTTGTTTAATATCCATTAAATTGTATACCTCCTGCGGCTGTCTAAAATTATAGGCGGAAGAAGAGAAAATGAAAAATCTTGAAGGGGGGCGTCTTCAAAAAACTTTTTTCTCTTGCTCCTGCCTATGTATATATTATATCAAAAATTTTTTATTTTTGCAAGAAGGGCGGGCCTTCAAAAGTCTTCAAAAAACTTTCTTTCTCTCTCCGCCACTCTATGTATATATTATATCAAAAATTTTCTATTTTTGCAAGAAGGCGGGCGGGATGGCGTTTAAGACAAATGGGGACGAGAAACGGAGGATTTTGGGACGAGAGACGGTGAAAATCTAGCAGCTGAAGTATCCCATGGGACCCTCAATATCGAAAAAGCGAGAGCTAAAAAGAGGTTAAATTCAATCAAAGTTGTCTATAAATATAGCGAAAAAACGGTGAGGCGAGACAAAGGTGAAAAAAGAGCGAAATAAAAGTGAGGAGAAGTGAAGGACAGAAAGAAGTGAGAAGGAGTAAAACTGAAGTGAATATTTATATTTATAGTCAAGAGCTGCGAACGACTAAAAATATAATCATATTGTCAAATCAGGGCGCGAAGTTGCGTTTAGCGCAATAATGAGACGAGGGCGCGATTGAGAACCCATGAAGCGGAGACCGCGTATTAGAGAGAAACGAACGAGAGATCCGCAATGGAAAAGGCGGCGCTCCGCACTTTCTGTATCTTTAGCTCTTGTTCTCGTGGGGTATATGAGACGAGATTCACACGTTTACAAGAGACGGACGCGACCAATTAATCTATGAGGGCGCGCCATATACAACATTAATCCAGCTGCGAGGGCCATATGGACGCATTTCGGGATAATGGGGACGAGAACCCGCAGAAAAAAGTTGTAAAAATTTTTCGGAAAGACTTGACAAAGTGAAAAATCGGCGCGGGCCGGCCATTTTCGCGCCGATTTTTCGGGTAAAGATTTATAGACAAAAAAAGAGAAGTGAGATGTTTCTCACTCCTCTAAATCAGTCTCGACAAGTTGCAAACCGCCTAGCATAACCCGCACAATCCAAACCCCCAGGGATAGAAGCCAGCTCCAATTTACATTTAACAGGAGCCCGCACCCGTGAAAACACAGTAAAGCCATGAAAGTAAAGCTCGCTGTAATAACAAAAGAGACTAAAAACTCTATCAAAAACATGAAAATTGTTTCAAAAATTGTTGAAAACGTATCCATTTTTGTTCAAATCCTCTCTTTCTTGGGCTTTCTGTGTCTAATTAAGTTCAATTCGTAATTTTCTCCATCCAATTCAAAGGAAATTAACTTAGTTTTGTTAGTAATTTCAGCATTTCCGCACATTTCTTTGATAGTTTCAGCTAATTTCTGAATAATTTGTTCTTTTGCGGGGTCGGGCTTTTGAACTCTCTCTTTTTGGGTCTTTTTCTGATAATCAGCTCTCGCTTCATGAATTGTAGCGGTGATGCGGTTTGCTTTAGCTTTTTGTTCGAGAAGTTCTTGTTCTTCATTTTCTAGATAGCCTTCATCTTCAAGCCACATTTGAATTGCCTCTTCTTGAGTTAAATCAAGAAGTTGCATAGACTTTTTAATGTCATCATCAGGAATTTTCAGTTTTTTACCATTGAAGTCATACGTCATATAGAACACCCTCTTTTTTCTTGATAATTATATTATAACATTTTTAAAAATTTTTGTCAAGAGAGAATTAAAGGTACCATTCTAATGTATGCCGAGAACCCGTTCGTTGTGAAACTTCTGTGAACAATTAAGTCATTTTTACAATCTCTGTAAAGGGTTTCCAAATCTACAAGCGGTAATACGGTATTGTTAGCTAAATATTGACTATATTCATCAAGAGCCCACGCAAGAGCCTGATTATCGTCGAGAAAAGCAAGCGGGTTTCCATTGATAATTGCCACATAAATTAAACCATCTGTCATGTTCTTAACCTCTTTTCTTTTGATACGTATATTATAACACGGATTGCGGTCTTTGTCAAGCGGTTTCCGCAAAATTTGCGGCGCCGGCACTCCCCTCATTCGCCAATAAGGGGAAGTACCTCAATGCGTGCCGAAAACCCATCTTCGGTTTCAAAAGGAAAGAAACGGAGGAGGTCATTTTTGCAACGCTGATACAATGCCTCTTTGTCATCTTCTGACAAGTCATTCTCATTTCTGAGAAAATACTCAAAGGTATTCCTAGCATAATGAAAAGCATCTTCTTCATTGAAGAAAGCCAGCCGCACGCTATTCACTGTGACTAAATAGATAAGCATTTTTTCTGTTTTCCTTTCTTTTGTTATGCCAATATTATAACATAGGTTATAGCAGTTGTCAAGCGTTTTTTGAAAAAAAGTTGCGGCCGGCCGCCCAAAAAATGGGTACCCTCACGAGTACCCATTTACAGTCACGCCATCTTTGCCTTTACTCTTCTTGCCTCTTGGAGGGGGGTAAGTTTAGGCGCGGGCTTTCTTACTGGAGTGTACCGCCGAGTAATAGAAGTATGATAAAGTTCGGCAAGATTGAGAGCCTCTTTATACGTTGTAACTTCCTGTCCAGCTACCATGTAAGTAAGTTTTGTCATGTTCTTTACTTCCTTTCCTTTTGATATTATCATTATAATATATTTTTTTGTATTTGTCAAGCGGTTTCTGAAAAAAAATTTTTTTATTTCTTGGGCTTCCTGTGGCGTATCAGATTAAATTCATAATTATCATCATCTATTGTAAACTCAATGGTTTTACTTTTGTTTGTGATTGAAAGATGGGAACAATCAAAATTTCCTAAACAATTAGCAACAGCCGCAATAAGTTGTTCTTTAATTGGATCTTCTTTGTGAACTCTTTCTCTTTGAGTTTTAGTTGTGGCTTTTGCTTGATGAATGGTTGCGGTGACTCTTGTTTGTTTAGCTTTTTTTTCTAACGCTTCCTGCTCATCATTAATTAAATACCCTTCATCTTCAAGCCATACTTGAATAGCTTCAGCTTTTGAGATGTTCAGAGTTTTCATAGTCCGTTCGAGATCAGCGTCAGGAATGTGAATACTTTTGGAGTCTAATTTATAAGTCATTTTTCAGATCAAACCTTTCTAATGTTTTGCGTGTGCTATACGTACGATTTTTTTGACAGTATGGACAACTTCCATGATTGCGGCAACTTTTATTTACGGCTTTTGCGCCGTGATACGGCTTGCGGTGTTCTTTATGATGTTCGATAGCTTTGTTTAGACTCATTTCTGAACCCCTCCTTTTCTTGTACTATACCATATTTTTTTTGATTTGTCAAGGGGTTTTGGGAAAAAAATGCGGCGCCGGCGCCCGCTTTGCGGCACGAAAAAAGAGAGCTTGCGCTCTCTTCAATCCGTGGTTACAATGGAGAAGTAAGCCTTCTTCTTAATCAGCTCCCGCTTGACAATTCCACTCTTCACGAGCTGAGTCATCAGAGCATTCAACTTCTGATTGCTGTACTGATCAAACTTCTCATCTTTTGACTGAAGTTCAGAAATGGTAATGGGTCCGAGAGTAGCAAGAGCGTCAACAATGTCGTTCTTGATTGCATCATTAGCAATCTGTGTTGCGGTAGGGCGAGAGCTTGACGAACGCTTGTTTAACAGCTCCAGTTCGTGAGCAATGAAGTTGTGAACTTCAACCTTGTTTTCAAGATTAGAGTCATCAATGATACCGTCGAGAGTTGCAAACATTTCCTTTTTTGTCATAATAGACACTCCTTTGAAAAATTTTTTTATTTGAAATGGGGATTGCGCTTCCCTCATCTCATGTAAGTATTATAACATGGAGTGGAGGGTTTGTCAAGCACTTTTTTAAAAAAGTTTAAGTTTTTTTAAATTGCTTTTTACTGCTTTCCTCATCTCTTGGGTATAGTATACCATAGCGGAACGCGGTTGTCAAGCACTTTTTTGATTTTGTTAAAAGTATTATATTTGTAGGCGGGCGGGGTGCGTCCGTGCCGGCGCAAAAAAGACCCGTAACGGGTCTTTTTGATTATTTATGTGAACAAACCATCTTCACAAGGGAACAGATACAAGGCGTTTGTAATATTATACGGCGGGTTAATTACATAGCTAATAGAGTGAGTATCAATGTAACCACAGTTTTCAAAACACTCATAATCTTCAACATTAGTGGGTACCGCAATCGGCAAGTTTTCACATCCGTGTTCAATAGCCCATTCATACAGATCTTTTATTGTCATCATAATACATTACACTCCTATTCTTTTGATTTTTTATCGTTCCCTTGAACAATTATTAGTATAGCACTGGTAGGCAGTTTTGTCAAGCCTTTTTTGCAAAAAAAGTTGGGGCCGGCCCCGCTAGCGCAAGGCCTCCTTGACTTCTAACTCTCTTCTCATTCCTTGCGGAATCCGCCAACATTGAGGGTCTATATCTGTTATCATTTGAATGTTAGTTGCGTAGCAATCAGCCATAATTTTAATTTCTATTTCTACATCTTCAAGAGCTGTGTGAGACTCCACAAAATCAGGTGAATTTGTTAAAAAACTGTAACATGCTTCAGCACTTGTACTAACATTATTTGATTTACTAACAAAACCATTCTTTTTTGCGAATTTAATGTAACTTGTAGTATTCAATACTGTTTGACAAGCCATATTCCATACACAAAAGAATTGCGTTCCAAATGGAAACCACCAGCGGATTAAAGATTTTAGACAATATCGGACAGCATTGTTCAGAGCTTTTTTATCGAATGCCATATTGTACGCTCCAACTTTCTTTACTTTGTATTCTTTCATGTCTTTCCACATCTGTTTTCTAATTGTCACAATACTCTTAATAATTCGTGTTCCATTTTTAATATCATCCCAATATTCAGGAATTTTATTGGCAAAGCAAGCCTTTCCAACAACATCTTCCATGTCAAGGAAGATTTCAGCTACGATAAAAGACCTTTCAAGATAAATATTTCCTTGTTCGTCACAAATAGCGTATCCAATATCATACGGTAAAGGCTGTTCAATAGAATTTGCGGTTTCCGTGTCCACAATCATAAAATATTCTGTCATGTCTTTAGCTCCTTTTCTTTTGATAGTTTTATAATACCACAGAACGGCGAGAATGTCAAGCACTTTTTGCAATTTTTTGGCGGGCCGGCGCGCGGAGAGTAGGGGAGAACCCCTACTCAATCACTGCAGAGTAAAAACTCTTTTTCTTGACCACTTCTTTCTTTGCACGCCCATCTTTAATAAGCTGAGACAGCAAAGCCGTGATTTTCTGATTAGAATACTGATCAAGATTTTCATCCCGTTTCTGAAGTTCTGTCACGGTAATGAAACCGCCGCTCTCAAGAAGGGAATCAAAAATTTCATTTTTCAATTTTTCATTCTCTTTCTGAGTTTTTGTCATTCCCTTGGAAGAACTCTTACGAGAGAGGAGTTCAATTTCATGCTTGATAAAATCGTGCATCTCGGTCTTGTTCTCAAGACTAGAATCATCAACAATGGTATCCAGCAGAGCAAACATTTCTTTCTTAGTCATAATAAAAACACTCCTTTAAAATTTTTTTTATTTGAGAGAGGAAAGGCTAACTTCCATTCCCTCACCTCATGTAAGTATTATAACATGGGGTAAAAGGTTTGTCAAGCATTTTTAAAAACTTTTTTCATTTTTTATTTCTTGCTTGCGGGCGTCGCTCCTTTCCTCATCTGACATACAATAGTTTACCACAGAGGAGGCAGATTGTCAACCCTTTTTTAAAAGTTATTTTTTTAACAAGCGGGCCCGGCGGTCTACTCGAATGCAAAAAATCATTTTTAAAATTAGTATTTCTGTTTTATTTTTTCGTTATGGAAAAATAATAATTATTATTTGAGAAACTGAATTTTAAATATGAGAAAATACAAGAATTTTCTTCCGTCTACTTAAAATGTATAGAAACTTGATTAAAGTATTGCGGATTTTTGTTTTTGCATAGAATGTAAAAGAAGTGTTATAATTTTTGCAACTTAATATAATAAGCTATTTTACTGTGAAAATGAATGATGTTGCAAAGTATAGACAACAGGCTTCAAAACAAGAGAAAATGATAGCGGTTGGCGCAATGATTATATTTGTAGACGTATCATAAGTGTTGTAAGTGTTGTTCGAGGAGTGCGGAAGGTGACCGAGGCCGGCGTTGCGGGAACGCGCATGACTATATTTTTCGACAGCCGCGTCCCGCGATAAACATAAGCAGAATGTCGAGAGATCTAATCAGTTCCGTTTCTTTATGCTCTTGATAATAAAAAAAATGATAGAGAAGAGTTTTGTTCTCTCTCTATCATCTCTGTTGTTTATGTATTCAGTCATAATACGGCTCTTTATTGACCATCAATATAATACACTCATCTATTCCCCCGTCATAATATTTAGCGTACTCAGATAATTGCGGTTCAGATATTTCAATAGCAAAAAATTTATAAGAAAAATTATCGAGGGTAGCGGAAGTTTGAGCAGTGCGATAAGCTAAAGTGCTTTTTCGTATCCATTCTTTTGATTTAAACTGTAAAGAGTTTATCCAATCAATACATTCTTTGTCACTTTTGAATATTTTGACGATTGCTGTCGGTTTGCCATCTTCTTGAGACAGTTCAGGCAGTCCGCAAAATCGTCTGACTACTAACTGATACCTGCGAGTTTCTCTTTCATGACTTTCTGTGCTAGTAAGTCTTTTTTCACCAGTGGTTTCATCAATAACGTAATGCCGAGTAAGGGTTTCAACTGTCTCAATCATATTTTTGTACATCCTTTCCTTATCTCTCTTGATGTAATACAGTATATCATAAAATTGCTTGGAAATCAAGCAAAACTGCATGAAATTTGTTATTTAAATATCATATAAGAGGGCATATATAAATCTGAAAAATAAATCTATATATAAGGGGTCTATATATTAGCGTTCTCATGTTCAAGAATTGCGTCGCAAGGTATAGTCATGTCGAGTTTTATAGGCGCGAATTGACGGAAAATCTAGTCGTGCCTAGATTTTTAAGCGTGACTATGAATATCAGCAGCCACACTCGGCGGCCGCTTTTCTTAAATTCTTTTCAGTTGCTATTGTTGCGCCGTCAAACTTAATCTGATACTTGATACCGTTCACTTCAACGTCGCCGCCTTTCCAAAAAGGTAAGCTATCTTTTTCCCACTTGACTCCATTCTCTTCAGTGAACAGGCGTTCGAATGTTTCGCCTTTATTGTACTTGCTATCCTTAATCAGACTATCTGAACCGACACAACGCGCTCCGGCTTTAATCAAGGACTCTTTGAGATTTGTAGTCAATCTCATTCTTAACGTTGCATAACCGCCCCGCTTTGAAGAGGCATGATCTATTTTCATATACTGACTATCAAGTTCGTCGCATATGAACTCGTATACAGAGTGTTTATAACAGAATCCTAATACATACGAATCCGCCGCTGAAAACTGACTATAGGCTTCGACAAACTCCTTGACCATGATAACCGCTCCTTTCTTCAGTACCCCCCTAGTATAGCACAGTCCGGCGACCTTGTCAAGCATTTAATCGTTAGATTTTTTGGAAAATGTGCAGTTGAAGTGTGACAATAGACAGAAAGTTTTGAAATTGTATACACAATACTTGCTTTTATGTCTGTGGGCGGCGCAACTAATTATAAACAAATTATAAACTTTTTCTAAATTAAAAATAAACTTTTGCGGGTAAATCTTAATTTTTTCTAAAAAATATTAATTTTTGATTACGTTAATTTTTTAACAGACTTCACCGCTTCAGTGCTTTAACGCATTAAAGTTTTACACTGTTAAAGCGTTAATTTTTTAACAAACTTTGTTGCTTTACAGTGTTAAAGTGATGCTACTTTACAGCGCTAAAGTGTGTTAATTTTTTAACGAACTCTGCCGCTTTACAGTACTAAAGTATGTGAAATTTTTAACACACTTCGCCGCTTCACAGTGTTAAAGTACACGTGATAATCGAGAGCATTTACAAAATGTTAAACAATACCAGGCGTTTTTAGGAATTGCGCAACATTTTAATAAAATCAAAAATTGCGATTAAAAATCTCGACGCTCGCGATAAACCCAAAACTCGTGCGCGAGCGGCCGCGCACGACCCGACGACTCTTGGCCTGCTCCCTTAGAACGCAATAAAAAAAGGAGTGGGGATTTCTCCCTACTCCCAATAAAATTCCTTGCTTACAGTGAGAGGAATGTACTTCTCACCACATTCCTTGTACGGGCTTGCATATTCCGCAAGCTGAGGTTCTTCAAGGCTGATTGCAAAAATCTCTTTAGTAAAGTTCTCAGCGGTGGCTCCTGTCATAGAATACGGTACATTGTCAAATTCCTGAAATTCTAAGGAGTTCAGCCATTCAAGGCACTGAGCATCAGTATCGAAAGTCTTAACTACATAATCAATACCATCTTCGCCTATACTAGCAAAACGCTTAACTACTAACCTATAATGCCTTTTAGAGGTTTCATATGACTGGGTGTCAAGAACCTTTTTCACGCCCGTGATTTCATCAACTACAATATGGAGACTGATAGTCTGAATGTAATCTAACATTTTTAATACTTCCTTTCTTTTGATGGTATTAGTATAGCATAGATTTCTGTATCTGTCAAGCATTTTTATGTTTTTTTAAAAGAAAAAATTTTTTCAAAAAATGCTTGACAAATTTTATTTGGAGTGCTATACTAATAATTGTTCAAGGGAGAACAAAAACATAATCAAGCAAAGGAGTGAAGAATTATGACGTTTAAAGAAATGTATGACAGGGCTGTTGAGATGGGCATTGAAAATCAAGAGATTATTTGGGTGAATGAAGAGTATGATCACGATGATTGGCCCATAGATTATCACTATACTGTTAAGATGAGAAAGGATGGTAGAATAGTAAAGAATGAATATAAAGGTTATGAAGAGTTAACTCATCCGAGATGGGAGTGATGTGAAATATAGACAGAGCGGAGCAAATGTTCCGCTCTTCTTTTTTAGACACGTTCGTTATATTTTTAACAAATTTAGTATCTCATTCCAGTTTTCTACGTTTAAAGTAATTTACTGAATGCGTGACGTTGGCAAGATAAGAGCGGAGTTTGTGAAACTCTTGACAAGGCCGCTTGTTTAGACGAGGTATCTCATCCAGAAAATTGTCTGATATTTTGGCACGGAATACTGAATTGGCTACTCAAGAGATATAAAAATATCTACTTCTTAATGGGGTTCTTTAGTTGTAAATACTATTTTTTATTTTTAAGTTTGTTATTTATATATTAAAGTTCTGGATTAAAAATGTCTGAATTGTCAGACTATTTGCACCCAACTTCCTCTACAAGTGTGCGCATGATAGTTTGTTAAATTCTTAACAAAGTCGCCCGCTTTAGATGAGTCGTGTAGTTTAAACAGTCTTGCTTTTTCTTTCATGCTATTCTTTTACTGTTGTAGAATGTCCGTGTTAAGACAGCCACGCTTTTGTGTGTAGGAGCGCCCATGACTATTTGATTAATATAGGCGCATGAGTTCTGGGTATGCAATACTCAAAGTTCTCTTACACTTATGGGTGTAATAGAATGTTGTTAGAAAATGATTGAAATTTAAACTAAAAGGTACGACAGTGATTAATAGATTCTGAATATTCAAAGGGAGTACTACAGATGTAGAGAAGAGTGTTAAATTTTTAACAAGCGTGGCCTGACATTGTTCTCATTCAAGAGACAGAGTGTTAAGAGATAGAAGGCGATCTGACTAAAGAGGTAGACAGATTGGGTCTAGTTTTACTCAAGGAGGTGAAAAGGTTTCTAATGTATTTCATGCTGTTAGTCATGTATCATCTTATCTATTGTATGCTATTATGTAATAATATTATTGTATGTGTTATGTTGTTGTTATTATGTTATTATGTTATTATGTGTGTTGTTGTTGTGATTGCGTGTGTCGTCGCGTTGCGCCGTCGTGCGCGTCTGTGAGCGTGTCGCGCTGGTTGTCGTGTCTTCTACAGTTGTAGAGGAGTGCATCCAGGTAGTTACTTTTTTGCTGATTGTTACATTTTTAACAAAGTCTTTACTTCTTACAAAAATGGGCGGTAGGTATAGGATACGAGGATACGAATAAAAACTCTACACTTGTACGAGTAAAAAATGTTATCAGAAAATTCTGATTTTTTATTTACAAATGAGATAATTTACATTGTTATTTTTTTAACAAACTTGGGACTACTTTTGTATTGATGGGGAGTGATTGTTTTACGGGTCAAGATAGGGTCTAAATTTCCCGACTACACTAAAGTATTTTTCTGCTACAAAAGTAGCATTATACTTAAAGGAGTGCTTTAGTTACTTCTGGGTTTTTCTGTATTGTTTTTTAAAAATAAAAAATCATTTTGATTTTTCTTGCTTATACTCTTAGACAGTCAACTCGTGCCGCAGCGACAGAAAGCGCCCCGAGCGCCTCGGGTTCGCAGCTATTTTAGGGGAGGCCGCAAGTCAGCGGAGACAGAAAATTTTCTGGCGTCTCTACGCAGCGTACCAGAACACTAGGGTGGGGGTAATTTTGGGAAAAAATTTTTTGAAAAGTCTGAAAATTGTTTTGGCTGCTTTCAACTTTTTCCCTGAGGTTTTCAAATCCATAAAAGGAACAAGCGATTATCACACAATATACATATATTTATTTTCAAATCCATAAAAGAAGGAGCCAGCGATTTCATATTTCTCAACTTTTTCCCTGAGGTTTTCAAATCCATAAAAGGAGCAGGCGATTTTTCCCACTTTTTTTTGAGTTCAAAAGAAGCAATTCTATTATAGAGTGTCATAATATTTTTATTTCAGTATAGAGAATTATTCTTTCTTGACACCGAAAAATTTTTATGTTATACTAGACTCATGGGTGAGATAAAATTAGACTACACTCTTCAAACACCAGAAGAGCGTAATGAATTAGTTAAAAAAATAATAGACAACTCTTCGCCAGAAGACCTTACCCCGCGTTACTTAGAAATCCTAAGTGATTACATCATTTTTGCTATGGATAAACAAGAGCGCAAACAGAAGAATATTCTTACTGATAACCACATGGTGACGGTTAATAAGAGAGAAACATCTTTTCAAGGTCTTGCGGACCAGCTTGAAGAAGGAGAAGACGGCATCTATGGTATGATTGCCAATGATAAAAATATCATTTTTACTCCTAAAGTGTCTATCACTAAGCATGACATCGAGACTGTTCCAGGTCTAAAAGAGTTGCGCGAAGCCATCGCTGAAGTGGAGACAGAATGCAAGGCGGCAACGGGGAAGCGCAAATACGCTCTCAAAAAACAACTAATAGAGATGCGGCAGGATCAATACGTCCTTAAAAGTTCCTATCATCCTCCAATGTCTTACATTAATGGCGTTAAATCCTTTGCCTCTCTCGATCTGAGTGAAACCTTCTCCATCGACGCGGAAGGGGAGCCCCGCAGCGATTGTCTCATTAATCTATTCAATCCAGTGCATGTCTCCGCCCTTTTATGCCACTATTCTGCGCTTAAAGAAGAAGTATATGATAAATTTTATACAGATCTATATTATTTAATTATGGATTTAGAGAATCTCATAGACGAAACCCTTAAGCAAGATTATCCCCTCTATTTTGATCTCTTGGTGTACAAAATAGATGGTAAGCAAAATATAGAAATACAGCGGTTGCTCGCTGAAAAATATAATATTACTTACTCTATTGAATATCTCTCTTCCTTGTGGCGCAAAAAGATTCCTAAATTGATTGCGGAAAAGGCTCAAGAAAAATGTTTGATGTGGTATTATACAACTCAAGAGTATGGTAAATGGAAAAGATGCTCAAGATGTGGTCAAATTAAATTAAGTCATAACCGTTTCTTTTCAAAAAATAAGACAAGTAAAGATGGTTTTTATAGCATCTGCAAGAAGTGCCGAAATAAGAAAGGGGGCGCTACATTACGCAAATAGCTTGTCCTAAATGCGGAAAAGTCATGGAGGAAGGCCAGTTCTATATGGATCGCCATGGCAACCGCATGGATTTATGTAAGAAATGTCTTACTATGCACGTTGACAATTTCGATGAAAACACTTATCTTTGGCTATTGGAAAAAGCGGATGTTCCTTATATCCCAGAATTATGGACCAGCATTCGCACTAAGGCTTATGCCAAAAACCCATTTGGTATGACGGGAATGTCTGTTTTTGGTAAGTACTTAGCGCAAATGCGGTTGAAGCAATATCATGACTATTCCTACGCGGATAGCGAGAAAGCCCGTGCGGATTATCGCGCACGCCACGGAGATGTGGGACCCCAAACAGTTGACCCTGCTTTTGAACAAGAGATGAAAGAAAAACTGGACGCGGGTGAAATTTCTCAGGCGCAATATCAAACGGTTGTTAGCACCGAGACCCAACACGCGGAAGAGCCCGTTTACGGCGCGCCGCCGGAAAATTTCTATAATGAGCAGAACTATATACGCGAGGATGAGCTTCCCGATCCTTCCGCCGATTTGACAGATGATGATAGAACTTATCTGGCTATGAAGTGGGGACGTCTGTATAGACCAGATGAATGGGTGGAGTTAGAACAAAAGTATAATGAAATGAAAGAGTCTTTCGATATACAAGATGCTGATACTGAGGGAACCTTGCTATTGATCTGCAAGACTTTCCTCAAAATGAATCAGGCGGTTAACCAAGAAACATCGGCCGCCTTAAAACCTTGTGAACCTTATCAGGGGTGTGCGTTAATAACGTGCTAACGGTGAAACCTAAACTTTTTAAGCAAGGTAATACCGTGCCAAGTCACACTTGTTTAAACTATCTTTCTCAATTTTTAACTATAAAGGATATTATTGGAAAGAAGTACCTAGACAAAAACAAAAGTGAAAGGTGTAGAGACTATCGAAAGCATAAATAGTTTTTGCTATTGAAGAAGCGAGTAGAGTACGTTTATTATTGATACGTAAATGGAAGAGCAAGGCTTCCTATAATGGAAGAATAGATAGTCCATACTTAATGAAAATTAAGAATAATATACGATATTGGGGATATGGATGGGTTCCAAAAATTGTCGCGGGTCTATGATTCATTGCGGAAATCCGCAAAATTCACGGCGGCACAAAACAAAGAAGAGAAAAGTAACTTTGTCGATTCTGTTGGCGAGTTGGTAGCCTTATGCGAGCGGGAAGGCGGGTTCATTCCGCGCTATACGACGGACGTTCCGCAAGATATAGTGGATCAAACTTTAGCAGATATGAATAACTATACTTATAAACTAGTCACTCAGGATCTAGGCTTTGGTCAACAAATTGAGGATGCTCTGAAAAAGATTCAGATTCAAAAGGAGATGGAGGCATCAGAGGAGAACGATGTTACAGAGTTAGACGACTTTGATGTTGAAAACTACCTAGAGGAACAGCAAGACCAAAAGGATAAAGATCTATTGGTAGAGATAGGAGATGATGTGCGATCGCATTAAAAGATTTATTAACCTTATCTGAGAGCAAGCAGTCCGCGCATAAGATTGGCATCTCAGAAGAGCGCATTAAAAACATAATGCCTGAGTTGCGGAACGCGATTGCTTTTTACCGTGAATATCCTGACATCTTTGTTGAGCTATTGTGCGGCCACAATCCAGAAGACTTTCATTTATTCTTTTATCAGCGGGTGTTTTTACGGGCGGTCATGCGTCACAGATATGCGTATGCCACTTTTCCGAGAGCGTATTCTAAATCGTTTCTGTCGGTTTTAGTGCTGATGCTTAGATGCATCCTATACCCCGGCGCGCAACTGTTCGTGACCACGGGCGGTAAACATTCTTGCCGCGTATTAATTCCGGAATTAAGCTGGAAGGCTAAACTAGAAGTAGCAAGCTAATCAGAACCGAAGGCTGCGTTGAGCGCGGTCAGGGGCAACGCGTAGAAGGTGAAAAGATATAATCCTTCCAAGAGGCCGGGACATCTAAACAAGTAAAGTTGTAGATGAAAAGTTACGCTGAACTTATAGAAAACTATAAGAACTAAAGGATAAAAAGCCTTTAGGACAACAAAATTGAAAGAGCAAGCCACGAACATTACCAAAGATAAAGTAGTAGAATTATGTAAGTTAATACCTGGATTGAAAAATGAAATTGATTGGCGTCCAGGAAAAACAAGAGAGTCTAAAGATATGGTCAGTTACCTCTTTAAGAACGGTAGTATCTTAGATATTATTGCGGCCAGGCAGTCATCTCGTGGTAAGAGAAAACATGGCGGTCTTATTGAGGAGTGTATTCTGGTAGACGGTACGACACTTAATGAAGTTATAATCCCTAGATGGTGGGGCTTAGTAGCGTGAGCTATTTTGAAAAACTGCGTGAACGCATGACAAAGCGGTGTGTATTTCACGATAAGGAATTGTAGGAAATGACAATGAAGAAATATGCTAACGGGGAAGAGTCAAGAATCCCGTGCCAAACTTAATTGGAGGTGTAGAGACTATGAGTGATGAATGTAACTCAGTAGAACAGATTTTTGTCACTGTTCCAAGCGCGCAGCAACTAAATAAAATTTAAAATTTTTGGACAACAGTTGAAAATAATATTATCCCAATAATGAAGTCATTATTGAGGGGTAAAAATCCCAAATATGCACTTCTTTAGAAAGGAAAAATATGTGGAAGAAATATTATTACAAAGATAAAGAAACTGATTACAGTGTTTCAACAGAAGGAGAGGTTAGAAGGGACTCTACTAATCATATACTATCTCAATCTTATCAACAAGATTATAAATTTGTGACTTTGACTATTGATAAAAAACAAAAAAGAATGAGAGTTCACAGATTAGTAGCAGAAACTTTTATGCAGAATCCTGAAAACAAACCTTATGTAAATCACATTGATGGTAACCGTAGTAATAACAATATAGATAATTTAGAATGGGTGACTCCCGCAGAGAATGTACAGCATGCTGTTAATATTGGATTAATCAAAGGAAGTCGAGCTAAAGCTGTTATTCAATATAATTTAAATGGAGATCGAATGATGATTTTTTCTAGTGCAACTGAAGCTGCGGAAGAGACTGGCAGTTCGCAAAGTAAAATTACTATGTGCTGTCAAAAAAAGAGAGAAACTGCTAATGGGTATCAATGGCGGTATGCGGATGGAGTTCAAGATGTTGTAAAAGTAGAAGATAAGCATATTACAGGCAAAAAAGTTGCTCAATGCGATGAAGATTGGAATATTTTAAATATATATCCAAGTTTTAGAGAAGCAGCACGAGCAGTGAATGGGACATCTTCCGCAATTAGTAGGGTTTGTAGCGGAACAAATATTAGACATAAAGGTTTTAAATGGAAGTTAGTTGAAGATATAGTCCAAGAAGATATATAGAAATCTTTTGACAATGAATGTGTCCAGACGATTACCAGGAGGCGGCGTCCGCGAAGAAGAGGTTCTGAATAAAAGTCAAATTTACGTTAAACATAGCGTCGTTATTTAGTGATAAATAATTGCAATCCATTGAATTGCTGGGAAACCCTGAGAGCTTTTCAAACTACAGCGCAAGAATGAAAAATGTCTAAGTGCGAATGTTTAAAAATTGAAAAGATTGGGCAATCAGCAGCCAAGCCGCGAATAGTGGAAGGTTCAACGACTATCCTTTATGGAGTACATTCAAGTGAATGGAAGCGGTGGACTCCCATAA
Source organism: Prevotella sp. (assembly GCA_021203915.1). Lineage (GTDB taxonomy): Bacteria > Bacteroidota > Bacteroidia > Bacteroidales > Bacteroidaceae > Prevotella. The sequence goes on from JAJQAI010000123.1 coordinate 16,508, forward strand.
AAAAAAATATGGGATGAAAATATAGTCTATTCTATATGGAAACATATAGCAGCGTAAGCGTGTATAATTTAGCGAACTATACAGAATATTTAAGAACTACGGCAGGATGGAAAAATTCCTTTGCATATGACAAACTTATTCAAACTCTTATTCAGCAAATTACTGATCCATCTGAGGCTATCGTTTTAGGCGGGACTTGGCGGATTCCCGTAATGGAGAAACTGCTTAGTCAGACCTTTATCCGAGACCTAAAGTTGGATGGAACTTATAATGAGGCTTCTTTTGCGCGTGAATACGAGTCTGAATGGAGCGGGGATGCGGAAAACGCTTTCTTCTCTGCGGAGGTATTTGATAAACATAGGGTTTTATTACAACCAGAAGTTAAAAGAAATGAAAGAGTAAATAGTAAAGTATATTATATATTAGGTGTCGATGTCGGCCGAAAAGGATGCTCGACTGAAATATGCGTGTTTAAGGTCGCCCCGCAAGTGGATGGCGCGGCGATTAAATCTTTAGTCAATTTGTATAGTTATGATGAAGAGCATTTTGAAACTCAAGCTATTAAAATTAAAAATTTATTTTTCCAATATGGAGCTAGGGCTATTGCAATAGATGGTAACGGTTTAGGTATTGGTTTAATTGATTATATGGTTAAGTCACAACAGAATACGGATCCTAATTCAGATTATGATATTCTTCCGCCTTTTGGAGTCACCAATGATGCTGAGGGCTTTTATAAACAGTACCGCACTCCTGAAATGATGCAAGCGCATACTCAAGATGCTATGTATATTATAAAAGCTAACGCTCCTGTTAACTCAGAAGCGTATACTTATGTACAGACACAACTATCCAGCGGAAAGATTAAATTTTTAATTGATGAGCAAACCGCAAAAGTGAAGCTGTTATCTACAAAAGTAGGGCAGCAAATGAGTCCTGATCAAAGAGCTGAGAGAATGAGACCTTTTACTTATACCACTATTTTGCGGGAACAAATGCTTAACTTAGTAGAAGAACATGAAGGTTATAATATTATTCTTAAACAATCTAGTCATGGCATTAAAAAAGATAAGTTTTCAGCATTTTTATACGGGTTGTATTATATAAAGCAAGAAGAGAATAGAAGAACTCAACGTAGGGGTAGAGATTTAAGTAAGTTGATGTTGTTTAATTAAAAAAAGTTGGGTAGAAATAGAAAAAACTATTGGCAACTTTTTTAGAATATATTAGTTAAGGAGGTCATGCTATGAGGGCTTCAAGAGGTGAAATAAAGATAGAAGAAATCTTGCAAGCGAATGGTCTAGTTTTTGAAGAAGAGTATATCTTTCCAGATCTAGTAGGAAATAGCGGGCGTCCATTACGGTTTGATTTTGCGGTGTTAGATGACGATGGTAATGTGGAGTTTCTCATTGAATATCAAGGTATCCAACATTATCAACCTAAATCTATTTTTGGCGGATTGACAGGTCTGAGAAAACAGCAATATAACGATATGCTTAAAAGAGAGTATTGTCGAGATCATGGTTTAACTTTAGTTCTCGTTCCCTATTGGGACGAGGCTAAAGTAAATTATGATTATTTGATGCGGGCCGCAGGTTACGATCTTTGAGCCGCAAGATAATGAGAGAAAGGTTGGATGTGTAATTGATAGAAAATAGAAGATACAAAGCAGTGAATAAAGCTAGCCATCCTTCTCAAGATTTCTCCAAAATAAAAATAGGAGTGAAATCTCTAGATGACGCCGTCTTGGATGTCGGTACTTATAAAGCTACTAATCCAAGATTGGGAGATAAGAAAACAGTTCTTGATGCTATTGACCATTCTGATTATGATGCTATGCGGGACATATCAAATTTCTTTTATAAGACGTGCGGTATCTATTCGCGATTATGCAGATATTTAGCGTATCTATATAATTATGATTGGATGATTACCCCATATATGGTATCTAGTAATATCAAAACAGAAAAAGTATTAAACAATTTTAATAAAGCTCTGTCATATTTTGATAACTTTGGTATAAAACGTTTCTTTGGAGAAGTGGCGCTAAAAGTAGTCAAAAATGGATGCTATTACGGATATATAATTCGTGACGACCCCTCGCGTATGATGATACAGGAACTCCCCTGTAAGTATTGTAGGTCGCGGTTTGAGGGGCGTGACCGCAGACCCGCAGTTGAGTTTAATATGAGTTATTTTGATAATTGTTTTTCCGACACCACTCAACGACAGCGGATTTTAAAAATGTTTCCTGACGAATTTACAAAAGGCTACAGATTATACAAAGAAGGTAAGCTGGTTGGGGATTTTCCTGGAGATACATCAGGATGGTATCTATTAGATATTGATAATACTTTAAAATTTAATTTAAATGGAGAAGATTATCCTATTTTTATTTCAGTTATTCCAGCTATAATTGATTTAGATGATGCAGAAGGTCTGTATAAAAAGAAGATGCAGCAACAGTTGCAAAAAATTATTATCCAACAAATGCCAGTAGACAAGAATGGAGATATGATATTTGATCCAGACGAGGTTCAAGTCCTACATTCTAATGCTGTTGGGATGCTCGGCAGAGCAGTTGGTGTTGATGTATTGACTACTTTTGCCGACGTCTCTGTTGCAGATATGTCAGACAAAACGGCGACAACGAACTCTACCAATGAACTTGATGCTATTAAGGACATCGTATTTGATGAGTCTGGCGTTTCCATGAATCAATTTAATACAGATGGTAATATTGCTCTTGAAAAGTCTATTTCTAATGATGAAGCCTTAATGTATAATTTAATAGTGCAGTTTGAGGACTTCTTAAATAGAGATTTGCTAAGAGATTTTAATACAAAACCTAAACAAATGTATTTTAAAGCGCAAATTCTTAAAACTACCATCTATAACTATGAAGATTTAGCTAAGACTTATAAAGAGCAGACGCAACTTGGCTATTCTAAAATGCTACCTCAGATTGCCCTTGGGCAAAGTCAGAGTTCTATCTTGGCGAACGCTCATTTTGAGAATGATATTTTAGATTTAGTTAACGTATTTATTCCGCCGCTGATGAGTTCTACTATGAATGCAGACGTTCTAGATAAAGACACCGATAAAGGTGCTGGTAGACAAGAGCTGGATGATGATGAAAAAAGCGAAAAAACTATAGCGAATAGGGAAAGTATGAATTAAGGAGGAGTGTTAATGGCTAACACAATGAGCGTTGCAACGATTAGTGATCCTGAATTTATCAACTTACAACCCTTAGACATTAATCCCATGATGTCTACCTGTGAAATTAAAGTATTATACGTTGGCGCAAACCGCAACGGCAGCTATATTACAAAAGACGTAGCCACAGAAATGGCGAAGACTTTGCGGGGCGCGCCTATCGTGGGGTATTACCGCGAAGAAAAAGAAGATTTTACAGATCACGGCGATAAAGTGACTATTGATGATGAGGGTATTAAGTTTGAATGTATGACACAGCCTTATGGTTTTGTTGCTCCTGATGCTCAAGTATGGTTTCAAAATTTTGATGAGCAAGATGAGTTTGGCAATACCGTTGAGAGAGAGTATTTAATGACTACTGGTTATCTATGGACTGGCCAGTATGAAGAAGCTAAATTAGCTCTAGAGGAAGGGCGCCCACAGTCTATGGAGTTAGATAGCGAAACTTTAGATGGTCATTGGGCAGAAAACTCTAATAATGGCATGGAATTTTTCATAATAAATGACGCAATATTCTCTAAGTTATGTATCTTAGGAGAGGATGTCGAGCCATGCTTTGAGGGTGCTAGTATTACAGCGCCAGATATTAGTGCATCCTTTACTCTTGATGATAATTTTAGACGTAATTTATATACGATGATGCAAGAGTTACAAGATGCATTGAAAGGAGGAATGGATATGGATAAGGAAAAACCAGTTGCAGAAGATTTTACTAAAGATCAGGACGAAACTGGAGAAAATACTACAAATGAAAATCAAGATCCTGTAGAAGATGAAGATGAATCATCTGAAGAGCAAACTGCTTTTGAGAAACTGCAATCTCAATTAGAGAGTGAGCAAGATGCCTATGATTTATTACAGTCTCATTATAGTCTCTTGGAAGAGCGGTGCAACGCTTTACAGCAAGAGAATAAGGAACTTAGGCAATTTAAAGAAGAAGTAGAGTTACAGCAAAAGCGCGATCTCATTCAAAGTTTCTATATGTTATCTGATGAGGATAAAAAAGATGTTAATGATAATATCGCTGAGTATTCTCTTGATGACATTGAAGCTAAGTTATCAGTGATCTGCGTTAGAAAAAAAGTTGATTTTAGCGTTAAAGATGATGATGACAGTTCTGCGCAACCGCAACAAAAGGAACCTGTTACATACAATTTAAATCCAGATCAAGATGACAGTGTTCCCGCTTGGGTTTCCGCATTAAGAACTACAAAGAATAATATGAATAATTGAGGAGGAATACAATAGATGGCTACAATTAGTAGAATCGGGTTCGGTCAAGTTGAACCGAATCATTTATCTGCTCAAAGAACCGCCCAAATCTATGCGCAGCTGCCTGCGAATGAGGACATTAATATTCTTGAAAATGGGCAGTTTGTGAAGTATGACTATGCCAATGAAGAAGTGAACTTTACTGGCGCTGGTGAATGGATGATGGTCTTTAATGAAGTCAAACTGTATGACGATCGGTGGAGAGAGTCCTACAAAGATTTTGCTATGATTAAAGATAATTATACTCCAGGATATGATACTACCCATGAAGGATGGGGGCCTTTTAAGGGCCAGATGGTTCCGAGAGTGATTAAGACTAATGTCGGAGATATTTATACCACAAATTGCGTTGGCGGTGCGAATACCGATGGCAAAGCTGAGTATGAAGGTATTGAACTGGAGGTTGGAGATACTGTTAGTCCCAATGCTGAAGGTTATCTGGCTACTGATGGCGATGGTACCATTACATTCCAGGTTGTTAAGTGCTATACCATGGCGGATGGACAGCCCGCTGTGAAATTAATGAGAATTGCGTAAGGAGGATTGAGAATATGGCTTTACCGTTAAAAGATTTGACTGTACTGGCTAAGATTGCGGCAAATGCGACACCTTCTTCTCCTGCCGCTTATTCTTTTAATAATGAACAATACAGTTATCAAGAAGTAAATGAAACTTTAAGAAGAGAGTTAAATGAACTTGCTGGTACGTGGGCTGCTTATCGTGAGAATAAGAATACTATCTTCACGCTGATGGAAGAGACTATTGATGATGTGCTTCCTAAGAAGGTGATGGAGCAGTATGGCATGTTCGCTGAGATTAAGACGTTTAATCAAGGTGATAAGCCTGTGTTTACTCAAAAGATCACCAACGCCTCTAGACAGCGGGCGAAGCAGTTTGTGACCAAGGTTGGTCTGGCTGGCATTTATGAAGTCTTCAAACTGGATCAGAAGAGCTTTGAAGTTCCGACCAGTGCGTTTGGCGGAGCCGCGCAGATTGGCTTTGAAGAGTTCCTGGATGGCAGGGTGGATATGTCGGACGTCCTAGATATTGTCATGGAAGGTCTGGATCGTTGTGTCTACACCGAGATTGAGGGCGCTCTGATTGCGGCTATTGATGAACTGCCTAGAGCTAATATGTCTGTACAACAGGCTTTTGATGAGAGTGAGATGGATAGACTACTGTCTATTGCTGATTCTTATGGTACTGCTACTATCTATTGTACGTTTGAGTTTGCGGCTACGATGGTTCCGTCTGAAGGCTGGGTATCTGACGATATGAGGAATCAGAGATGGAACAATGGTTATATCGCCAATTACAAAGGTCATAGAGTCGTTGTTCTGGATCAGTCTTATGAAGATGAGACTAATGAAACAAAAGTTATTGATCCTTCATTTGCTTGGATCCTCCCCTCTGGTATGGATAGACCTATTAAGATTGCCTTTGAAGGCCAGACTATTGTTAATGATTATGATAATTACGATCGGTCTAAAGAAATTCAGGTCTATAAGAAGATGGGTGCTGCCGCTATCGTGACTAATGATATGTGCGTGTATCGTAACACTTCTCTTGTAAGAGACGAGTACGCTCAGAAGTATCCTGATTAATATAAATATAGGATAGGGGAGATTGCATTTATAATCTCCCCTATTGAAGGAGATAAAAGGAGTATAAAATATGTTAAGTAAAGATACATTAATTGAGGTTTCTAATCGCGGGCTATGTAATGTTGGGTACAAAGTACCTGATTTAGGAGTGCGCAGACAATTCGCACCTAATGAGACAAAAGAGATTTCCATGGAAGAACTGCGAAGTTTATCTTACCAACCAGGTGGACGAACTATTTTAGAGCATTATTTAATTATTCATAATCAAGATGCCGTCGCTGAGCTGTTAGGTACGGTTGAGCCAGAATATAATTATACTAGTAAAGATGTGTATGATTTATTAGCGTATGGTACTTTAGATCAGTTATTGGATTGTCTTGATTTTGCCCCCGAAGGCGTTATTGAGTTGATTAAAGATGAAGCGGTTAAGATGGAATTGAATGACGTCCGTAAAAGAGAGGCTATTTTAGAAAAAACTAATTTTAATGTAACAAAAGCGATTCAACATAATAGAGAAAGTGATACTGGGGAAGCTCCTGCGGCGGAAAAACAGTCGACAAGACGTGCAGCTCCTATTACTGAGACGATCGAAGCTCCGCATAGAAGAGCTCCTCAATCATATAAAGTAACTAGCATGGGTTAGTCATCAAAGGAGGTGTATTATGGACGAAACTCTGCATACACCCTTTTCTAAAGTATATGACAATTTTCTTAGTCGCGTAACTGACGATATGTATATGGAGCTAACTGAATTAGATACTTTTCAAATGCTAGAAGAGCTATTGGTTGCCGCTATTCCTAAGTTTGAATTTCCAAAGATTTGTCTTGACTATGAAACTGAAGCGTTTTATGATGAAAGCACGTACCAAGGAGTAGAGAGCGATTATGTTGAAGTGGTAGCTTATCTCTATAGTGATGGATATTTTATCCATATACTTACACCAGAAGAGATAAATATTATAGCAACGTATATGATTGTAGAATGGTTTGGATACCAGCTTGCGAGTGTTGAAAATACACGGATGAAATACAGTGGGTCGGATTATAAATTCACATCGCAAGCCAATCATATGCAAAAATTACTAGCTTTGAAAAAAGATTATGAACGAGAGGGTTTTCATTTACAACGTCTTTATAAAAGGAGAACCCGCGATGAGAACGGGATTCTTAGATCTACTCTTGATATTATTATGAAGCCCGTAAAGAAAACAAGTAGCTCTAATAGTGGTACGTCTTGTTGCCCTGATAATTGTTGCAAAGAAGTGCTTGAAAAAGCGATAGAACACTGTGACACTAACACCGAGATAACAAAAGATTATGTTGATTCCTCATTTAGTTGGAAGGATTTTCCCAGTGGAGGGTAAGATATGATTGTATGTTATAATATGAACATAGACGATTCTGCTATTGATTATAGTCTGAAGCGGTTGACCAATCAAATTTACAAACTTTTACCCACAAGAGAAGAACAAGGAGATTGGGAAAAACCGCTTGAGACTATTATAGAAGAATTAGTTGGAATGGATAGGTTGTTAATCGGCAAGCATAATATCATATTCCCTTTATTATGTAAATTAGAAGGGCTGTTCAGTTTAACAGAAGAAGATAATTTCTTGTTATTTAGAAGAACTATTTTTGATTGTTTGAGCTTAATGAACAGTTTAAAGAAATCATGTCATTAGCTACTTTAAAAAAGAAGCTGGATTATATGGGTGGAGAGAAAGAGGAAAGCCGAATGCAGGAAGATAAGTTACGCACTTTGAAAAAGGCGTTATTGTATTCTTATCAAGCTGCAACCGCAATTCTTGAAGATGGAAGAGAGTTTCGCTGTTTAATAAATGATAACAAATTAAGTGGCGATTATGATAATAAAATTCTGTCAATCCCATATAAAGACATCTGTTTAAATAGCGATAGAATAGGTAAGACTACAACAGGTGAGGAAGAGATAGGATTGAAATGCGGAGACGTCTTCGAGTGGAAGGAAACCGCGACACACTGGCTGGTTTATCTCGAATACCTAGAGGAAGATGCTTATTTTAGAGCGCAAATTCGCAGATGTGATGTAGATACAGAAATTAACAATCATCACTATTGGTTGTATCTGCGTGGGCCTGTTGAAACCACAATCCAATGGAATCAAAAGGCTCAAATAGTCTGGAATGATATTAACTATTCCCTCTTGGTTTATATTACAAAAAATGATGAAACTTTAGATTTCTTTCATAGATTTAAGAAAATCAAAATAGATAATCAATGGTGGGAAATTAAAGCTGTGAATCCTTACTATGGAGATGGTATCATTGAAGTGTGTTTAGGCGAATGGTATAATAATGAAATGCAAGAGGCTCAAATCAAGCCTGATCTTCCAGACACTCCAGATCCTAATAGTGTTTACATAGATGGTAAATATAGAGTGCATCCATATGATATATTAAATTATACAATATGTAATGCGGAAGGTGGGACCTGGGTCTTAAATAACCGTAAAGCCAGGTTTTTGGAGACCTCAGACGAGAGCTGCCGCTTAGAAGTAATGACAGGGAAAAGCGGATCATTTATGTTATCTTATCAAATAGATGATGAAACCGCAGCTCAGAGTGAAATAATTATAGAATCCCTGTGAGATAAAAGGAGAGAGAGTAATGCCAACAAGAGATTTGGTATTAACACACAGAATTACTTCATCTTTTTTGTCTTGTGAAAAAGATGCAGAAACTATTTTAAGAAAACTTTTTATAGAGAGTCGCCCATATAGCGATGAATTAAAAAGGCTATTAGTTATCAATACTAAAGATTGCTTAGATGATAGAACTAATCCTGATTATTTAAAAAAGTTAGAGTCTATGACTTTAGCTAAAATGATGGAAGATGGATATGTAAAGTTAGCTCCTAAGATTAGAATGCCAGAACATGAAGAAGTCAAGTCCTATATCATTATGACTTTTGATGATTTTTCTACTACTAAGACCAACCCCAAATTTAGAGATTGTTATGTGTCGTTTGATGTGGTTTGCCATACCGACTATTGGGATATTGGTAATTATAGGGTACGTCCTTTGAAAATAGTGGGATATATAGATGGACTACTAAATAATATAAGATTGTCAGGAATTGGCACTTTTCAATTTGCAGGGTGTAATGAGTTAGTGTTGGATGAGAATCTCTCTGGATATACTCTAATGTATCATGCGGTACATGGCAGTGACGATCAGATTCCTGAACGAGATTTATAATCTATGTTAGATGAATTGTTGTTATTATCTGGTAACGATATACCCTTTGAAAAAGCTAAACTTATTATTCATCAACCAACTTTAAAAGAAATTGCTTATATTGGAGAAGAGCCATTTTTTATTGGCTGTGAGTTATTAAATTTTTCTAAGGATATTTTAAGTTCTGAGGACAAAAATGATTTACGAGACAGTAGTAATTTTGAAGTGTTTATGTCGATAATGGCAGATAGACAGAATACAATGCTAAAAAGAAATCGCACCTGCGCTATGATGGTTCTGGCTTTAATATTTCCTGAGTATCGGATGCAAATGACTTCCACAGCTTTAGTATTTACGCAAGTAGATGATGAAGAGAATAGCGGGGAGTTGAATAATGATAATTTCGATGATTTTAAAGCAATTTTAAACCAAATGTTTTGTCTAGATAAGACTAAAGGTGATGCTGCTTTGAATTACAATCCACAGGATGCTAGAAGCCGTAAAATTGCTGAGAAATTACAAGAAGGCAGACGTAAAGCTGCGGAAGCTAAGAAGGAACCGCAGAAAGTCTCAGTATTTAGTAGATATATTTCTATTC
>JAJQAI010000219.1 GCA_021203915.1 Prevotella sp.
GTAGATTTTAATAAAAAAAGAACTTTTTATGAGCAAAGTTGTTATTAACAATTACGAGGAATTTGCCGCTTTACTAGGCAAAAATATTGGTGTTTCAGAATATGTAGAAATACCTCAAGAGCGCATTAATTTGTTTGCTGATGCCACTTTAGATCACCAGTGGATACACGTAGATGAAGAGCGTGCTAAAAAAGAAAGTCCATTTGGAACAACAATTGTTCATGGATATCTTACACTTTCAATGCTTCCATACCTATGGAATAAAATCATAGAAGTTAACAATCTAAAGATGATGGTTAACTATGGGATGGACAAGATGAAATTTGGTCAAGCTGTTAAGTCAGGTGAAGCAATTCGTCTTACGGCAGACCTTTATCAAATTGAGAATCTTCGTGGAACAATAAAGGCAGAAGTGAAGTTTGCTTTAGAGATTAAGGATTCAAATAAAAAAGCACTTTCAGGAATAGCAACATTCTTGTACTATTTTGAAAACTAAATCTTTTTTTTGCTTCCCTTTATGATAAAACCACTTTTTACAAGTTTCTTTGCAATTTTGCTTCTTTTGCTACTTTCATGCAAATCTTCAAGTAAAACTCTTTCAAGCCCTAAGGACATGGAGGGGGAATGGACTATAGTTGAGGCAATGGAAGAAGATATTCCTTCCCTATTGGAAGACAAAAAAGCTACAATCGGCTTTAGACTAGAAGACAGTAGCTTTTATGGTTATGCAGGTTGCAATAGAATATTTGGAAGCATAGATAAAATAAAGGATGGGGAAATTCTCTTTGGTACAACGGGTAGTACAAAAAGAATGTGTCCCAATATGAATGTTGAGCTCCTAGTTCTTAAAGCTCTTAACAAGATAGAAAAGTTTTATTTCGAAGCTGACGGCACGCTAATTTTTAAAGATAAAGAAGACAACATTGTTCTTAAAGCGCGCAAAGAAATAGGATAATCTTTTTTCCTCTCGAAGCTTCTTGAGACTTCAAGTTTTATAAGAGTTTTCTTTGATACACAAAATAAAATAAGTACTTTTGCGCCAACAAAAAAAATTCTAAAAAACATTACTTTTAGCGTATGAAGTTAAAAATAATAGTACTTGCTAAGCAAGTACCTGATACACGTAATGTGGGCAAAGATGCAATGACAGAAGAAGGTACTGTCAATCGTGCAGCATTGCCTGCAATTTTTAATCCTGACGACCTCAATGCTCTTGAGCAAGCCCTTCGTCTAAAAGAGCAAAATCCAGGTTCCACAGTTGGTGTACTAACAATGGGGCCTCCTAGAGCTGCTGAAATTGTAAGACAAGGACTATATCGTGGTGCAGACACAGGTTGGCTTCTAACGGACCGTCTTTTTGCTGGTGCTGATACACTTGCTACATCCTATGCCTTAGCAACTGCTATAAAGAAAATTGGTGGAGCAGACATAGTGATTTGTGGAAGGCAAGCAATTGATGGTGATACAGCTCAAGTAGGTACACAGGTAGCAGAAAAACTTGGACTCTCACAAGTAACATATGCTGAGGAAATTCTTAAGTGTGAAGAGAATAAACTTACTATTCGTCGTCACATTGATGGTGGAGTAGAAACAGTTGAGGCTCCTATACCAATTGTAATAACGGTTAATGGAAGCGCAGCTCCTTGCCGTCCTTGCAATATTAAACTTATAATGAAGTTCAAGCATGCCACAGTTCCAATGGAACGTTCTGAGGATATGCCGTATTTAGACCTATATAAAGAGCGTCCATATCTTACACTGAATCAATGGTCCGTAGCTGATGTAGATGGAGATCCTGAGCAATGTGGATTAGCTGGCTCACCAACAAAGGTAAAGGCCGTTAAGAATATAGTCTTTCAGGCAAAGCAAAGCAAAACGCTATCATCAAGCGATGCTGACATAGAAGACCTTATCAAGGAACTAATCGAGGAAAAGATAATCGGATAAGTTTTTTAACTTTCCTTTTTTGATAAAGAAGAAAAATGAATAACGTATTTGTATATTGCGAGATAGAAGGCACAACTATTGCTGAGGTATCTCAAGAATTGCTAACCAAAGGCAAGAAGCTCTCCCGGGAACTCGGAGTTAAACTTCATGCTGTTGTCGCAGGAAGCGGCATTAAGGGTAAGGTAGAAAATCAAATATTGCCATACGGCGTTGATAAACTCTTCGTTTTCGATGCTGAAGGTCTTTTCCCATACACATCCGCACCACATACTTCAATATTAGTAAATCTATTTAAGGAAGAAAAGCCTCAGGTTTGTCTAATGGGTGCAACCGTTATAGGAAGAGACTTGGGACCTAGAGTATCCTCATCTTTATTCAGTGGACTAACAGCAGACTGTACTGAGCTTGAGATTGGTGATTATGAGGATAAGAAGACTGGTAAGGTTTTCAAAAATCTGCTTTATCAGATTCGTCCTGCCTTTGGCGGAAACATCGTAGCAACAATTGTCAATCCAGAGAATCGTCCTCAAATGGCTACAGTACGTGAAGGTGTAATGAAGCGTGAGGTTTTAGACGAAAATTACAAAGGCGAGGTTATATATCCCGATGTTGCTAAGTATGTTCCAACAACTGACTATGTAGTCAAGGTAATAGATCGCCACGTTGAAAAGGCAAAGCATAACCTAAAGGGAGCATCCATTGTGGTATCTGGTGGCTATGGCATGGGAAGTAAAGAAGGCTTTGATATGCTCTTTAAACTTGCTAAAGAACTTCATGCCGAAGTTGGTGCTAGCCGTGCAGCTGTTGATGCAGGCTTCGTTGACCATGACCGTCAAGTTGGTCAAACCGGTATCACCGTACATCCTAAGGTATATATTGCTTGTGGTATATCAGGACAAATACAACATATAGCCGGTATGCAAGATTCAGGAATCATTATCTCTATTAATAGTGATCCTGATGCTCCTATCAACAAAGTTGCCGACTATGTAATAAATGGTACGGTAGAGGAAGTAATTCCCAAACTCATTAAGTATTACAAGCAGAACAATAAGTGAGAATAAACTGAACAGATATGGCTAATTATTATACTGAGCATCCAGAGTTTGACTTTCATCTAAGTCATCCTCTTATGCAAAGAATCGTTGAACTTAAAGAACGTTCTTTCGCTGATAAGGACAAGTATGCAGACGCTCCTGTTGACTTCCAGGATGCCATAGAAAACTATAAGAGAGTACTTGATATAACGGGAGATTTAGCAGCCAATGTAATTGAGCCCAATAGTGAGGAAGTAGACCTTGAAGGACCACATCTAGTTGATGGTAGAATGCACTATGCTGAAAAGACCTATGAAAACTTAGATGCTACACGAAAGGCAGGTCTTTGGGGAATATCAATGCCAAGACGCTATGGAGGACTAAACATGCCTGTTACCCCCTACTCTATGGCTTCAGAAATTGTTGCTGCTGCCGATGCCGGTTTCCAGAATATTTGGAGCTTGCAGGATTGTATAGAGACCCTTTATGAATTTGGTAGCGAGGAACAACGACAGAAATATATTCCTAGAGTTTGTGCTGGAGAAACTATGAGTATGGACCTAACGGAGCCAGATGCTGGTTCTGATCTTCAGCGTGTAATGCTCAAGGCTACATATGATGAAGAGCAAGGCTGTTGGCTACTAAATGGTGTAAAGCGTTTTATAACAAATGGTGACTCAGATATTCACCTTGTACTTGCTCGTTCAGAAGAAGGTACACGTGATGGTCGTGGTCTATCAATGTTTATATACGACAAACGCCAAGGTGGTGTAACCGTACGTCATATAGAGCATAAATTGGGTATTCATGGCTCACCTACATGCGAGCTAGTTTTCAAGAATGCTAAAGCAGAACTTTGCGGAAGTACCCGTTTAGGACTTATCAAATATGTAATGGCACTAATGAATGGTGCTCGTCTTGGTATTGCTGCCCAATCAGTTGGCGTTAGCCAAGCTGCATACAACGAAGCTCTTTCATACGCTAAGGATCGTAAGCAGTTTGATAAGGCCATTATAGAGTTCCCAGCTGTTTATGATATGCTTTCTAGAATGAAGGCCAAGCTAGATGCTGGACGTAGCATCTTGTATCAAACAGCACGTTATGTGGATATCTACAAGGCCCTTGAAGATATATCAAGTGAGCGTCAACTAACTCCTGAAGAGCGTAAAGAGCTCAAAACCTATCAACGCCTTGCAGATGCATTTACACCACTGGCTAAGGGTATGAATTCCGAATATGCAAACCAAAATGCTTATGATGCAATTCAAGTTCATGGAGGTTCTGGCTTTATAATGGAATATAAGAGTCAACGTCTATATCGTGACGCACGAATATTCTCCATATATGAGGGAACCACACAGCTCCAAGTTGTTGCAGCCATTAGGTATATCACAAACGGAACTTACCTAGGTATAATGAAGGAGATGCAAGAAAATAAGGTTTCAGAGGAATTATCTTCTTTAAAGGTTCGCCTTACAAAACTTATTGAAGTTTATGAGCATTCAGTTAACTATGTTAAAGAAGTTGGCTCCCAAGATGTTCAAGATTTCCTTGCAAGGCGCTTATATGAGATGACAGCAGACATTTTAATGTCACTACTAATACTCGATGATGCTACACGCTCACCTCATCTTTTTACAAAGAGTGCTAACGTATTTGTTCGCCATACTGAGGCAGAGGTAACCGCTCATGCTACTTACATCAAGAGTTTCATAAAAGAGGATTTAATCAACTTTATTCCATCTCATACTATTTCTGAAGAAGAGCAATAAGAGATATATTCATGAAATTCATTATTAGCGCATCCATCTTTTTTAAGTTGGGTGCGCTATTACTATTATCAAAAAAAGAAGATTCAAAACTTAAGTCCAAAAGGTCTATTGTTAGGGTGAAGGCGCACTTTTTCCTTCATCTGAAGATAACTTGTCTTTTGTTTCATCAATTTCTATATCACGTAACTTCTCTTCTATCTCCTTTATTGAAGGAATGGTACCATCTATCTTCTCGGGGTAAAGTGCTGCAAGATCATATTCCGATATACCTAAAGGTTGGCTACTTGATTCCAAAGCATATTGTGCCACAAGACTATCTTTCTCTTTGCAGATAAGTAGTCCAATAGTAGGATTATCTCGGCCCTCTTGACGCAACAAGTGGTTACATGCCACTACATAACCACTAAGTTGTCCTGCATCAGCAAAACATAACTTTCCAATCTTCACTTCCACCACAACATAGCATGAGAGTTTCAGATTATAGAATAATAAATCTAAAAAATTCTCTGTCTCTCCTATCTGCAAGCGGTATTCTTTGCCAACGTACGCAAAACCAGTACCTAACTCTATGAGGAACTTAGTTATGTTATTTACTAGGGCATCTTTCAGCAATCGCTCGTTGTATTTTCCTGTGATGCCTGTGAAGGCAAAATCGTATGGATCTTTCACTAATTCTTGTGCAAAGTCGCTCATCTCATCGGGCAATGTCTTTGAAAAGTTAGATAGTGCCTTGCCTTGCCGTTCATATAAATCTATGTCAAGAAAATTGAGTAACATCGAACGACTCCACCCGTTCTCAATGGTTTGTTGGACATAAAACATTGCCTTCTTTGGATTATTATAACATTTATCAATAATAAAACGATGATGCCCCCATGGCATAGAAAATAGGCTTTCTTCTAATTGTCCCACAACTTGTGGGACAATTTCAAAATAATCTGAATAGAGCAAATAAAATTTCTTTGCATAATATATATTAGTACGGGAAAATCCCTGAGCATTAGGTATTTGCCGTTGTAGGTCAATAGAAAGAGTTTTAATGACTTGTTCTCCCCAACGCTCCTCAACGTGCATTTCCTCTATATCACGCCCGAGTTCCCAATAGAATCGCAGAAGCTCTTGATTTACTTTTACTGCAGCCTTTATTTGGGCTTTGCAGTAACGGGAGCCTAACGTTTGAACCCATTGCTGGTAGTCTCCATCTAATATATTAATGTTTTTCATAATCTAAAAAGTATACGAATTATTGCTTTTCATCCATCAAAACACAGCTGTTTAAAGTTGACTACTCCCATCTGTAAACGAATGGGATTCTGCTATCTAGAAGAACTGCG
>JAJQAI010000115.1 GCA_021203915.1 Prevotella sp.
ATTATTTTTATTTATAATTCTTCTTTCTTTGCCATCTAATGCTCAGAGGGTTAAGAAGGAAATAAGTCAAAACATATATGTATCGGCAAGTAATTTTCTTGCTTATCCAGGACCTTCTCAAACGTCTTTAACTCCTGCCCCAGAAGGTTATCACCCCTTTTACATAAGTCATTATGGACGTCATGGCTCACGTTATCTTACCGATAGTGATGACTATCGTCTACCGGTAAAATATCTTTCTAAAGCTGACAGTCTAGGAAAATTAACTCCACTTGGAAAAGATGTCTTAAAAAGGGTAAAGCTTATAAGTGATGAGGCTTTAGAGCGTTATGGAGAACTTACTCCACTTGGAGCTCTTCAACACAAACAAATAGCCCATCGTATGTATGAGCGTTTTCCTGAGGTCTTTGCTGATACAGCTTATATAGATGCTAAAAGTACGATAGTTATAAGGTGTATTTTATCGATGGAAAATTTTCTTGAGGAGTTGTTGCTTCTTAATCCAAAACTAGAGATTCATCATGATGCAAGTTACCATGATATGTATTATATGAATTTGACAGATAAAAAGTTGAATGAAAAAAAAATGCCTCAACGAGCCAAGGTAACTTTAGATGAATTTGACCGCGAGCATTCTTCTTACTCTCGGATTATGGAGTCCTTGTTTAATGATAAGGACTACATAAAATACGAAGTGGATAACGATGATTTGGTAGGGCGTCTTTTCAAACTTGCCTCTAATCTTCAAAGTTCACCTTTAGGTCAAGAAATTACGCTTTATGATATATTTTCTGAAGATGAGCTCTACGACAACTGGCTTCAAACCAATGCATGGTGGTACATAAATTATGGTCCAAGCCCACTTAATGGAGGAGAGCAACCTTTTTCTCAGCGCAATCTACTAAAAAAGATAATCTCTCAAGCAGATAGTTGTATTGCTTTAGGTACTAATTGTGCAAACCTTCGTTTTGGTCACGAAACAATGGTCTTACCTTTAACATGTCTACTTGATTTAAACGGATATGGTCGTCAAATTGAGGACTTAAATAAGTTAGAAGAAGAAGGATGGATAAACTATAAGATTTTTCCAATGGGGGCCAATATTCAGTTTATATTCTATCGAAAAGAAAAGAGTGATAAGGACGTTATAGTGAAGGTATTGCTTAATGAAAATGAAGCAACGCTTCCACTAGAATCAGATATAGCTCCTTATTATCGTTGGTCTGAGGTAAGGGAATTTTATTTAAAAAAGTTGGCCACCTTTTCTGAATGATACTATAAAAAAAGAGGAAGTAGTTCGAGAAGACCCAAGAAAAATTAGATAGGCTTTACACAAAGAGAAAAAAAAGATATACTTTTGCAATTATAATGCAGCAGAGACTTACTCAGACTGAGGAACAAAAGCAAATACAAACGCAACGCTTGACACAACAACAAATGCTTGTGGTGCGTCTGCTTGGGATGCCTTTGACCGAACTAGAACAAAATGTAAGGACGGAGATAGATGATAATCCTGCCCTTGAGGGTTTTTCTCATGATGCTGTAGATTCTTCTCACGATAGGATCGAAGAGGATGAGAGTGAAAATAACGAAGATTTCTCTGAGCTAAGAGAGCGTGAGGAACGTTTAGATGCACTCGATGAAGCTTTGGCTAATTTTGGAATGGATGATGAGATGCCTCAGGTAATGCATCCATCCATTATTAATAATCAAGGTGCCGAATACGAAGAAATTACATACGGAGATCAAGTTTCATTTTACGATAAGCTAAAAGAACAAATTCTTGGGGTAAATCTTACTGAAAAGCAGACCGATGTGATGGAATATATTATTGGTTCCCTTGATAGTGACGGACTGCTACGTAAAGATTCTGATACTTTAAGTGATGAGTTGGGCATTTATCATAATATTATGATAGATACCAGTGAAATAGATAAGTTAATTGCCATATTGCAGAGTTTTGATCCACCTGGTATAGCGGCTCATAATCTTCAAGAATGCCTTTTGTTGCAGATAAGAAGAAAGGCAGATTCTCCATCAAAAAAACTAATGGAGAAGGTAATTTCTGATTATTATGATGACTTTATGAATAAGAGGTGGTCTAAGATTTCCTCTTCTTTAGGTTTTGATGAAGAAACCTCTAGGGCAATTTATGAGGAACTTCTTAAACTAAATCCAAAACCAGGAGCTTCTCTTGGAGAAACCGAAGGAAGAAATACTCAACAGATTACTCCTGATTTTATCGTAGAAACTTTAGATGATGGCAGTATAACCTTTAGTGTTAATAGTGGAAATATTCCAGAGCTATATATTTCGCCAACTTTTGCAAGCCTTCTTTTAGACTATCAAAAGAACAAAGCAAACATGAATCGCCAACAAAAGCAGGCTTTACTATATGCAAAGGAAAAAGTAGAACGTGCTCAAGGATTTATAGATGCAGTAAAGCAGCGCTATCATACACTATATGTAACTATGAAGGCCATTATAGAAATTCAAAGGGACTTTTTTCTAGATGGCGATGAGGGAGATCTAAAACCTATGATCTTAAAGGATGTAGCCCAAAGAACAGGTCTTGATATTTCTACTATTTCTAGGGTGAGCAACCAAAAATATGCTCAAACCCGTTGGGGAATGTTCAAACTAAGATATTTTTTTAGTGATAGCGTGCAAACAGAAAGTGGGGAGGAGATTTCAACTCGTCGCATAAAGGTTGCTCTTAAAGAAATAATTTCCAAAGAAGATAAGTCTCATCCTCTTAGTGATGATATACTCTCTGATATGATGTGTAGTCAAGGTTATTCCGTAGCTAGACGTACCATCGCAAAATATAGAAAGCAATTAGGAATTCCTGTGGCTAGGCTTAGGAAACAATGAGAGGAAGAAACATTATTTTAGCATCCAAGGTTCTAAGTAGTATTTTTGCTCCTTTCTACTTGCCACTAGTAGGGCTCATAGGGCTTTTAATCTTCTCATATTTAAGTCTACTGCCATGGACGTACAAGCTTTTTCTGCTTGTTATGGTCTATCTGTTTACAATATTTCTTCCAATGGTGTTAATTAGGGTCTATAATCGTTACCAAGGAATCTCTTTCTTGCAATTTGGCTCTCGCCAACAAAGAATAGTTCCATATGTAATATCAATTATCTCTTACATGCTATGCTATTATTTCATGGCTATTATGCATGTTCCTCACTTTGTTGGAAATATTATTATTGCAGCGCTTATCATTCAAATAGCTTGTGCCGTAGTAAATCTTTTTCTTAAGATATCAACTCATACTGCTGCCATAGGTGGTGTGGTGGGTGCTATTATGGCCTTTTCAGCTAGATTTTCTTTCAATCCTGTATGGTGGCTTTCTATAATGTTGCTGCTTGCAGGTTTGGTGGGTACGAGTAGAATGATACTTCGCCAGCATTCTCTTAGGGAAGTTGTATTAGGATTTTTACTTGGAGCAGTTTGCGCATTTTTATCGGTATTGTTATTATAAAACTTGAAAACATGAAACCCTTAGTTAGTATTATAATGGGCAGCACTAGTGATTTGCCAGTTATGGAAAAAGCAATGGAATTTCTTAACTCTCTAGAAATACCATTCGAGGTTAATGCCCTATCAGCACATCGTACGCCCAAGAAAGTTGAAGAATTTTCTTCTCAAGCTAAAGAGCGCGGAATAAAAGTAATAATTGCCGCAGCAGGTATGGCTGCAGCCTTGCCCGGAGTGATAGCCTCTTTAACAACCCTTCCTGTTATAGGGGTGCCAATAAAAGGAATGCTAGATGGTCTTGATGCTATGCTTAGCATCATACAAATGCCTCCAGGAATACCCGTAGCAACAGTAGGTGTTAATGCCGCTATGAACGCAGCAATACTTTCTGCAGAAATTCTTTCTCTTTTAGACGAGGGAATTTCTGAGCGTCTTTCGCAATATAAAAAAGGTTTGACTGGGAAAATTGAAAAGGCAAATGAAGACCTCTCTCAAATAAAATATAAGTTCAAAACGAACTAGGAGCAGTAAATACAACGTTTTTGTGGATATTTTTAATTACCATCGCCGTGAAACCCAGGAAGTTAATGTAGGAGACCTGCCCCTTGGGGGTACTAACCCCATTAGGCTTCAGTCAATGACAACCCTATCAACTGATGATACTTTAGGGTGTGTTCAGCAGGCAATCCGTATTTTTAAGGCAGGTGGTGAGTATGTAAGGCTTACCACTCAAGGAAGCTTAGAGGCTGAAAATTTAGGTATCATAAAAAAAGAACTTCTTTCACGGGGCTACACGATTCCTCTTATTGCTGATGTTCATTTCAATGCAAGGGTGGCTGATGTTGCGGCTGAATATGCCGATAAAGTAAGGATTAATCCAGGTAATTACTTAGATAAAGCACGTAAATTTGAAACTATAGAATATTCTAATGAAGAGTATTTAGAAGAAATAAATAAAATCCATAAAAGATTTAGTAAATTTCTTTCTTTGTGCAAAAAGAACCATGTGGCCATTAGAATAGGAGTTAATCACGGCTCTTTATCCGACCGTATAATGAGTCGTTACGGCAATACACCTGAAGGAATTGTGGAAAGTTGCATGGAGTTTTTGCGTATTTGTAAAAAAGAGAACTTTTCCGATGTTGTAGTTTCAATTAAGTCAAGCAATACACAGGTGATGGTTTACTCGGTTAGGTTACTTACCTTTCAGATGGACCAAGAAAATATGAATTATCCCATCCATCTTGGTGTTACAGAAGCTGGTGATGGAGAAGATGGTAGAATAAAGAGTGCAGTTGGTATAGGTGCTTTACTCTCAGACGGTATAGGGGATACCATAAGGGTGTCACTTAGTGAGGAACCGGAAAAGGAAATACCAGTAGCTTTTCATATAGCCTCTTACATTAAGAAAAAAGAGAATCATCCACACATATTAGGAAAAGTAGCTGAGTCTTTTTCTTTTCTTAAGATGGAGCGTAGATCTGCATGTGAGGTTAAAAATATAGGTGGGAAAAATCCCCCAATAGTTATATCCTCAAGAGAAACTTCTTTTGAAGACTTAGAAATAGATTCCTCTAATGATGCTATCCCTGATTACATATATTGTGGGGGGCATCTACCTAAAAAAAGACATTCTCTTCTAAAGTATATCCTAGAGTTTGAAGCTTATATCAAACTTGAAAGTAAAGAAAACGTATACCCCTTATTTTATGCTAAGGATATCTCATGTATTGATAAGGATAGTTCTTCTTTAAAGTTCTTAAAGTTCTCTTTTAAAGATAACCTTGAGGAAGTTATGACTCTACTTAAGGCTCATCCTGAGGTTGTAGCCGTTATTGTTGGTAACAATAGCAATAGGCTAGAAGAGCAACGTTTTATAGCTCATCTGATGATGTTAAAGGACATAAAGAATCCTATAGTTTTTTGCCAAGAGTATTGTCATTCTTTCGATGAAAAGGAAGAATTTCTTCTTGAAGCTTCCGTTGATATGGGAGCATTAATGTTTGATGGATTAACCGATGGTATTTGGCTTACTAACTCTGGAGATATTCCTTCTAATGATATTGAACAAACCTCCTTTGGGATATTACAAGCAGCGCGCTTAAGAATATCTAAAACCGAGTATATAAGTTGTCCTGGTTGTGGAAGAACTCTTTATGATTTAAAATCTACGATAGCTCGTATAAAAAAGGCTACAAAAGATCTTAAGGGTTTAAAGATTGGTATAATGGGCTGCATTGTTAATGGCCCTGGAGAAATGGCAGATGCAGATTATGGTTATGTGGGGGCGGCACGAGGAAAAGTTTCCTTATATAGGGGAAAACAGTGTGTTGAAAAAAATATACCAGAGAATCAGGCGGTAGAAAAGTTACTAGAACTTATTAGAAGTGATAAAAAGTGATTTTTTTAGTGTGGGAGGCTAAACAATAGAAAGAATCTCTTTAAAATCATCAATTATATATTCTGCTTTTGCCTTTAGGAGTTCTTCTTTTTTACCATTTCCATAAGTTACGCCAATAGCTTTAACTTTAGAAAGATGGGCCATTTCTACGTCGTATACAGTATCTCCAACTACGATAGCTTCAAAG
>JAJQAI010000335.1 GCA_021203915.1 Prevotella sp.
CTTCTTGAGCCTCAACTACTTCCTCTTGAGCCTGTGGTTCTTCTTCTTTTGGAGCCTCAACTACTTCTTGATGAGCCTCAACTACTTCTTCTTGAGTAGCCTGAGCAGTTACTTCCTCAGTCTGAGTTTCTACTACTTCCTCTTGCTTTTCTACTTTTGCTTCTTGAGGCGCAGCGGTTTCTGATCCCTTAGAACGACGACTACGACGAGTCTTCTTCTGAGCCTTTGGAGTCTTAGCCATGTTCTCGTCATAATCAACGAGTTCGATAAAGCACATTTCAGCACCATCACCTTGACGTGCGTAAGTCTTAATTATACGGGTATAACCACCTGGACGTTCTGCAATCTTTTGGGATATGTCTTGGAATAACTCCGTTATAGCACTCTTGTCATGTAGGTAACTAAATACCACACGGCGAGAGTGTGTCGTGTCATTCTTCGAGCGCGTCAAAAGAGGCTCTACATACTTTCTAAGAGCCTTGGCCTTGGCCACTGTAGTATTAATTCTCTTGTGCCTAATAAGAGAAATGGCCATATTAGCAAGCATAGCACGACGGTGCGATGCACTACGGCTTAGGTGGTTAAATTTCTTATTGTGTCTCATTTTTTCTTTTATCTTATCAAAACGCTCTTCTTTTCCCCACTAAAGGTTAAGAAAAATATCTCTAGCGTTTATTCTTTATCCAATTTATACTTAGATATGTCAGTTCCAAATGACAAGTTTAAACTCTCAAGTAGGTCATCAAGCTCAGAAAGCGACTTCTTACCAAAGTTACGGAACTTAAGCAAATCAGTCTTATTATACTGAACTAAATCACCTAGGGTCTCTACATCTGCAGCTTTCAAGCAGTTCAGTGCACGAACAGATAGATTCATGTCAACTAACTTTGTCTTTAATAGCTGGCGCATGTGAAGAACCTCCTCATCAAACTCCTGATTTGTATCAACATCAGTGTTCTCGAGAGTTATCTTCTCATCTGAGAATAACATGAAGTGATGTATTAGGATTTTAGCTGCCTCTTTGAGCGCATCCTTAGGATGTATTGAACCATCTGTGGTTACTTCCAAGACTAACTTATCATAGTCAGTCTTTTGTTCAACACGATATGGCTCAACAACATATTTCACATTACGAATTGGAGTGTAGATGGAATCGATTGGAATAACATTCACATCAGTGCAAAACTCTCGATTCTCATCTGCTGGTACATAACCACGTCCTTTATTAATGGTAATATCAATCTGCATTGAAGCCTTAGCGTCCATATGGCAAATCACTAAATCAGGATTTAACACATCAAATCCAGTGAGATACTTACCTATGTCGCCAGCTTTAAATTCGGTCGTATTTTCCACAATAACACTGACTTTCTCGCTCTCGAACTCTTCGACAACCTGTTTGAATCTTATCTGCTTAAGATTCAAGATAATATTGGTTACGTCCTCCTTGACGCCGAGTACAGACGAGAACTCATGTTCAACGCCTGCAATACGGATTGTGTTTATGGCATAACCTTCGAGCGATGAAAGCAGTATACGGCGCAAGGCATTACCAATGGTAACACCAAAGCCAGGTTCCAAAGGACGAAATTCGAACTTGCCGAATTTGTCATTGGCCTCCAGCATCACTACTTTATCAGGTTTTTGAAATGCTAATATCGCCATTAACTTAATTATTTATTTAGAGTACAACTCTACGATTAAATGCTCATTAATATTCTCGGGGATGTCTGCTCGCTCTGGTTTATGGAGGAACTTTCCACTCTTAGTGTTATCATCCCATTCTATCCAAGGATACTTGCTGTGATTGAAACCAGAAAGTGCTGCCTCAATAACTTCAAGAGACTTAGCTTTCTCACGAACACCTACTGTCTGACCAGGCTTAACAGAATATGATGCAATGTTCACCACTTTTCCGTCAACCACGATATGCTTGTGGCTTACTAGCTGTCTAGCTGCAGCCCTAGTTGGTGCAATTCCCATGCGGAAGACTACATTGTCAAGACGACTCTCAAGGTTCTGAAGAAGAACCTCACCGGTGATACCGCCTGATTTAGCAGCCTTTTCAAACATATTACGGAACTGACGTTCAAGCACTCCGTAAGTGTATTTAGCTTTTTGCTTCTCTGCCAACATGACACCATACTCTGACATCTTTCTACGACGTGAGTTGCCATGCTGTCCAGGAGGGAAGTTTCTCCTAGACAAAACTTTGTCGGCGCCAAATATGGGCTCCCCAAAACGGCGCGCAATTTTTGATTTCGGTCCTATATATCTAGCCATAATAAATAAAAAAATACTTCTTATTTTTTTTATTCTTCCTCTTACTTAAAAAAAAGGAAAGAAAAATAGTTACTCCTTTATACCCTACGTCTTTTCGGAGGACGACAGCCATTATGTGGTAGTGGGGTTACGTCTACAATCTCAGTAACCTCAATTCCAATACCATGCACTGAGCGAATAGCAGACTCACGGCCATTGCCTGGTCCCTTAACATATGCCTTAACCTTGCGTAAACCTAGGTCAAAAGCAACCTTAGCGGCATCCTCTGCAGCCATTTGAGCTGCGTAAGGAGTATTCTTCTTTGAGCCACGGAAGCCCATCTTACCGGCTGACGACCATGAAATAACTTGGCCATCGCTATTTGCCAGTGTCACTATTATATTGTTGAATGAGCTATGAACATGAAGTTGTCCAAGAGCATCAATCTTTACATTTCTTTTCTTCGAAGACGATGTTTTCTTTGCCATGACCTAATTATTTAGTAGCCTTTTTCTTGTTTGCAACAGTTTTCTTTCTACCCTTACGTGTACGAGCATTATTCTTTGTGCTCTGTCCACGAACTGGAAGACCATTACGATGACGTATTCCACGATAACAACCAATATCCATTAGTCGCTTAATATTCATTTGAACCTCGGTACGAAGTTCTCCTTCAACTTTGAACTCAGCACCGATAATTTCACGGATTTTGGCTGCCTGTTCGTCACTCCACTCAGAAACCTTAAGGTCACGGTTAACGCCAGCCTTGTCCAATATCTTTGCTGAACTACTTCGACCTATACCATAGATGTAGGTCAATGCGATTTCGCCACGCTTATTCTGGGGCAAATCTACTCCAACAATTCTTATTGCCATATTTTAGTTTGAAAATTTATAATTCTTAAAAAGAAGTTAACCCTGACGTAGCTTACATCTAGGATTTTTCTTGTTAATCACGAACAAACGACCTTTTCTGCGAACTATCTTGCAGTCAGGCGTACGTTTCTTTAGGGATGCTCTTGTCTTCATATCTAAAAAAAGCTTATTTATATCTAAACACTATTCTGCCCTTTGTCAAATCATATGGGCTCATTTCTACCTTCACCTTATCACCTGGAAGGATTTTTATATAATGCATTCTCATCTTACCTGAGATGTGTGCCGTGATAGGGCAACCATTCTCAAGTTCAACTCTGAACATAGCATTGCTTAATGCCTCTACTATTGTTCCGTCCTGCTCAATTGCGTCTTGTTTTGACATATAAAAGTTATTTCTAACAATTTTTGTCTCTTATCCTTTAGGTTAGGACTTCAGCACCATTAGGACCAACTATAATGGTATGTAAGTGCTCAGCTACCAAAGGCTTCTCACTAGTTTTAGGCCTCAGTCGAGATAACTTAACTCCTAAAGTCAAAGCCATTCCAACCTTTATCTGTGGCCCCTTACCTTTAGATAGGGTGATGGGGATTATTGGATCTTCCTTCATCTCTCTACCTATACCATGACCTAAGATTTTACCCGAAGGGCTATATCCACTAGCTTGAAGTTCATCCTTTATAGCGCTTGCTACATCACCAGTTCTTAGTCCAACTTTTATTTTAGATATCCCTAAGTCTAAGGATTTTTTTGCCTGGGCGATAAGATGTGAGGTATCAGAAGAGAGGTTCCCTACACCGTAGGTATAACATGCCTTGGCATTAAACCCCCACTTTTCTACTTGACAATCAATCTTAACTATATCACCCTCTTTAAGATAGACTTCCTCTAGTGAATCTAAGATGAGGCCATTAACCGAAACTAAGATACACCTAAAAGTTGTTTTATTTAGGTCTTGAGTTTTCTTTAAAGTAGGGTTTGCCCCGCTTTTTTGGATGAACTCAAAAGCTATCCTATCTAATTTTAGAAGAGACGCTCCAGGTTTTATATAACTAGAAATCTCTTTAAAGGTAGCCCCAAGCGTGTGGCCAACATCTCTTATAAGTTCAATCTCTTCAAAGGTCTTAAGATATATCGCCATATATCTTAGTAGGCAGCAACACCACCGCGTCCACGGATATGACCTGAATTAAGCAGGCCATCATAGTGGCGCATCATTAAGTGGCTTTCTATCTGCTGCAGAGTGTCAATAACAACACCTACTAGAATCAGTAGTGAAGTACCGCCAAAGAACGATGAGAATGCATCCTGCACATTAAGCAGTTTAGCTAAAGCTGGCATAATGGCAATAAATGCAATAAACAAAGATCCTGGCAAAGTGATACGTGACATCACAGTATCAATATATTCTGCGGTATCCTTTCCTGGCTTTATACCTGGAATGAAACCATTATTTCGTTTCATATCCTCAGCCATCTGAGTTGGATTAAGAGTTATGGCTGTATAAAAATACGTGAATGCAATTATAAGTATGGCAAACACAACATTATATATCAAACTCTTAGAGTCCATCAAAGATCTTATCACATAGCCAGATTGGTCAGTAGAATACTGCACAATAGCTAGTGGAATAAACATCAGTGCCTGAGCGAAAATAATCGGCATCACATTAGCTGCAAATAGCTTAAGTGGTATGTACTGACGAGCACCTCCATACTGTTTGTTACCAACAACCCTCTTTGCATACTGCACAGGTATTTTGCGTGTACCCTGAACAAGAAGAAGTGCTGCACAAACAACAGCATAGAGAATTAGAATCTCTACAATAAACATCACTAGTCCACCTCCTGATATAGCAGTAAATCTAGAACCAACCTCCTGCATGAAGGCTTGTGGGAAACGAGCGATGATACCTATCATAATTATAAGTGAGATACCATTACCTATACCCTTATCAGTGATTCTCTCACCTAACCATAGGATGAACATACTACCAGCTGCGAGGATAATCGTTGCAGGCCAAATAAATACTGACCACTCTATACCAGAGGCAAGTGCTCCATAGGCTTGCATCTTAAGATTCATCAAGTATGATGGAGCTTGGAACAAAAGAATACCGATTGTTAGAATACGAGTATACCAACTAATCTTCTTTCTTCCGCTCTCACCCTCACGTTGCATCTTCTGGAAATAGGGAACTGCTACGGCTAAAAGCTGCATAACAATAGAGGCAGAAATGTATGGCATGATTCCCAAGGCAAAAATAGATGCATTTGAGAATGCTCCACCGGAGAACATATCTAGCAAAGACATCAAGCCACCACTAGTCTGCGACTGTAACTCCTGCAACTTAGAGGGGTCAATACCAGGCAGAACAACGAATGAGCCAAAACGATATATCGCCACGAACATTATGGTGATAAGGATTCTATCACGCAAATCCTCTATCTTCCAACAATTCTTTAGCGTTTGGATAAACTTTTTCATCTACCTTAGATTATTGTTGTACTGCCTCCGGTGGCTTTGATAGCCTCTTCAGCTGTCTTAGAGAAAGCATTGGCCTCAACCTGGATTTTTGCTTTTAGCTCACCGAAGCCGAGTATTTTTACTAATTTTCTACCCTTAAGGATGCCTAAATCGCGAAGCTCTTGAAGACCTATTTTTTCAAGCCCCTTATTCTCGGCAATCTTTTGAAGCGTTGAGATGTTAACCCCAAGATACTCTTTATGGTTTATATTCTTGAATCCTGACTTGGGCAGACGACGCTGAAGGGGCATCTGACCTCCCTCGAAACCTATCTTCTTCTTGTAACCAGAACGTGACTTAGCTCCCTTGTGACCACGGGTGGATGTACCTCCCATTCCAGAACCCTGTCCGCGACCAATTCTGCGACGAGAATGAGTTGAGCCCTTAGCTGGCT
>JAJQAI010000101.1 GCA_021203915.1 Prevotella sp.
AATGATAAACTAGTGCCCTTAATTGCAATTCTTTCACCTGTTTTATGCTTCTTAATAGATTATCTTGCAGAAAGTTATCTAGCATATAAGTTCTCATACGAGATGCTTCTTCTTAATGGAGCTCTAACCTTTTTTGGTATGTTTATAGTTAGTGAAAAAGCTATTTTAAAAGAAGAAAATATTTGCGGGCATTAGATAAAGAATATCAGTATCTAACACCCGCAATTTAAGGCTTAAAAAGTAGCTTAAGCTAGGTAAAGAAAGAGTTATTTTTATGCTAGAGCAACGGCAACACCTGCCATTACAATACTTACCATTGACATTAGTTTAATTAAAATATTTAAAGAAGGTCCAGAGGTATCCTTAAATGGATCACCAACGGTATCGCCTACGATTGAGGCCTTATGAGAATCTGATCCTTTTCCTCCGAAATTACCTTCTTCAATCATCTTCTTAGCATTATCCCAAGCACCACCGGAGTTAGCCATAAACACAGCAAGAGTAAATCCTGTTGACATTCCACCTACTAGGAGTCCCATAACGCCTGCTACGCCAAGAATGATAGCTACAATAATTGGAATGGCAATGGCCAAAAGTGAAGGGAATACCATTTCCCTAAGTGCTGAACGTGTAGAAATCTCTATACAACGGCTATAGTCTGGAACAGCCTTACCTTCTAAGATTCCCTTTATCTCACGGAACTGCCGGCGTACCTCTTCAACCATTGCAGCAGCAGCTCTTCCAACGGCACCCATGGTTATTCCGCTAAACATAAATGCTGCCATAGCACCTATAAATACGCCTATTATAACCTTTGGGTTCATCAGTGTTACTTGGAAGTAGTTTATCATATCAAGTAATTGTGCTTTTTCGGGAATGAACTCGTTACCAAGTTTATCTACAAATGTTCCTCCTTCTCTAACTACTCTTACCATATGTATTTTAACCTCCTCAATATAGGAAGCTAGTAGGGCTAAAGCCGTTAGAGCTGCACTACCGATAGCAAATCCCTTTCCAGTTGCTGCTGTGGTGTTGCCAAGAGCATCTAGGGCATCAGTACGATTACGTACTTCTTCGCCTAAACAACTCATTTCTGCGTTACCTCCTGCATTGTCGGCAATTGGACCATAGGCATCAGTTGCTAGTGTAATACCAAGGGTGGATAGCATACCAACGGCTGCTATACCTATACCATAGAGTCCGTGAGAGATGCTAAGTGAACTTAGTGACATATCAAAGCCATTAGCGCAAAGATAACTTAGTATTATGGCAGCAGAAATCGTGACAACAGGAATCATTGTGGAAATCATACCAGTTCCTATTCCCTTAATGATAACTGTTGCTGAACCTGTTTGAGCAGCTTTGGCGATTTCTTGTGTTGGCTTATAACTATGACTAGTGTAATATTCTGTTGACATACCGATAATAACACCTGCAGCTAGACCACATATAACAGAAAATGAAACACCTAGCCAATTATCTATATGTAAAGCCCATAGTATTATAAATGCAGCTACTGCTATTAGGCAAGACGAAATGTTTGTTCCGGTGTTTAGGGCATGTAGTAAATTCTTCATTGATGCACCTTCTTTTGTGCGAACCATGAAAATACCGGCTATTGATAAGAAGATACCAACAGCTGCGATAAGCATTGGTGCAATAACGGCCTTAAGTTGCATGTCACCATTGAATGCAAAGGCAGTTGCACCGAGGGCTGCAGTAGAAAGAATACTTCCGCAATAACTCTCATATAGGTCAGCACCCATACCTGCCACATCACCAACGTTGTCACCAACGTTATCTGCAATTGTAGCTGGGTTACGAGGGTCATCCTCAGGAATATCAGCCTCCACCTTACCTACTAAGTCAGCTCCTACGTCAGCTGCTTTAGTGTATATACCACCACCAACACGTGCAAATAGAGCCTGTGTTGAAGCACCCATTCCGAAGGTTAACATAGTAGTAGTAATGGTTATTAGAGCTAGGTGTTCGCCCCGATAGAATGCGTTTAGAAGTACGAACCAAATTGCTATGTCAAGAAGTCCAAGACCAACAACTACAAGTCCCATTACAGCACCACTTCTAAAGGCAATTCTTAGACCACTATTAAGACTTTTGCTTGCAGCGTGAGCTGTACGAGCTGAGGCATAAGTGGCAGTTTTCATACCAAAGAATCCGCAAAGTCCAGAGAAGAAACCTCCTGTTAAGAAAGCAAAAGGAACCCATGGATTCTGCACACGTAACACGTATGACATGAAAGCGAAGATAGCGCACAAGATGATAAAAATAATGATAACAATCCTGTATTGTTGCTTTAGATATGCCATAGCCCCAATACGGATATATTGGGCAATTTCAACCATTCGATTGTTACCCTCTGATGCTTTCATCATAGACTTAAAGAAATACCATGCCATAGCCAGTGCGCAGACCGAGGCAAATGGTATTAGCCAAAAAACAGCAGGAATATTCATAATCTAAAAAATTTTTGATGTTTGTATGTGTATTTATCTAATCTTTTTACCTTAAAATCTAAATGATACCTGAATGTCAGCCATGCTATAGTTATGCTTTAAAAGTGAGCGATCGTTGACAAATGCATATTCAGCGCTAATCTGTAGATGTCTAATAAAGATGTAATCAGCACCCAATTCATACAGCGTCTTAGCCTTATCCCATCTAGCATCTTTTCTATACATGTCATATCGAGCTTTAACGTGCAGTTTATTCTTTATTATGGGTGCAATGGCAAGCAGGTAGTAACCATCTGCTTTTGACCCATTAGATAAGTTTATATCCGTTTTTGAGGCGTCATCTTTTTCCTCATATGTATCTTCAAAGCCTAGCCCCGTAGAATGTATGTATTCAGAACGAAAGGTCCAATCGTTTATAACGTATTCTCCGCTTATAGCATAACGTCTTTTTGAGAGGCTTATTACGCCATCTTCCCCTTTACGAGCATAAGATCCTGTCCAACCAAATATCCCAAGACGCAGTCCACTTACGGGCACTACCCATATGCCACCAATAACATCTTTTTTATTGTCCACATCCTTGGTATTAATACCTTGACCGTTAAATACTCCCACTTGGTAGTGAATAAGGTTACGTCCCGAAGGAGTTTTAAGAAAGTCTCCCTCAAGCTGAATACCAATATCTCTTCCATTAGAGGGATGCTCTCCCGTTCTATCATTAAACCCAGAAAGAGAACTAACGACCTGTGAATAGTTCATAAACCCTTGATCTATAGGATTCATAGGGTTCTCAAGTGTAAATGGGCGTTTAAACTGTCCTAATTTGATTTTCGCAAAATCAAACCTTTTCCACTCGAGGAACAAATCTACAAGCCTTGGACTATTTCCTAGTGTAGAGGTATTACCATTTATTTGAGCTTGAACCTTGTAGGCAAAGTCATTTAGTATAGTACCGTCTACCGAAACACGTGCTATTCTTAGGTTGAAAGTATTACTTTCATCACCTTTTTGTCCGCTATACTGATACTGCAAGATAGCATACCCACTAAATTTGGGAACACTAAACAGGGCTTTTGTCTTTAAACTATCTTGTCCATATAAGAGACAAAAGAAAGAAAAACCTAGCAATATAAGCAGTAATCTTTTCACCTTAGAAGTATGGTTTTTTTGGGGTTCTTCTTTCAAGTAAGACTACATTTTCCACGTGGGGTGTATGTGGAAACATATCAACACTCTGCACTTTGGTTACCTTATAAAGGGAATCCAAAAGAGATAAATCCCTTGCCTGTGTGGCAGGATTACAACTCACATAGACAATGCGCTCTGCCCCGGAAAGGAGAATGGCCCCAACAACATCTTTATGCATACCGGCTCTAGGAGGATCGGTAATAATAACATCGGGTTTACCATGGGAAAGAATAAACTCTTTACTGAGTACATCCTTCATATCTCCAGAAAAGAACTCGGTATTTTCTATTAAGTTTATTCTAGAGTTCTCCTTAGCATCTTGGATTGCTTCTGGGACGTATTCTATACCTATAACCTTTAAAGAATCTTTAGCTACAAAGTTCGCTATTGTTCCTGTTCCAGTATATAGGTCATAAACTAACTCTCGTTTTTTTAGGTTAGCAAAATCTTTTACTACCTCATAAAGACGATGAGCCTGTGAGGTGTTTGTTTGGTAAAAACTCTTTGGTCCAACCTTGAACTTTAAGTCTCCCATCGTTTCAAAGATATAGTCCTTACCTTTATATACTTCCACCTTAAGGTCAAAGATTGTGTCATTGAATTTTTGATTATCCACCCATAACAGTGAAGTAATCTGAGGAAAATTCTTAGCAATACTGTCCATAAGGAGCATTGCTTTTGACCTATCTTCTTTTTCCTCAAAGTAGAACTGCAGTAGCACCATCCACTCTCCTTCATCCGAGTTACGTATCATTATGTTACGCAAAAGGCCGTGATGAGCTTTTAAGTCAAAGAACGTGAAATTATTTTTCCAAGCGTATTCTCTAATAAAGAGTCTTATCCGATTGTGAAGATCATCCATTAAAAGACACTCTTCAATGGGTAAGATTTTATCAAAGGCGCCTGTTATATGAAAGCCGATATCCTTCATCTGAGGGAACTCTATCCCAGAGGCTATCTCCTCAGCTGTTAGCCAACGCTTATTGGAGCATCCAAACTCAAGTTTATTGCGATAACACCATATTTTTTGAGACCCTAGTATGGGCATAAACTCTGGTAATTCTATCTTACCTATGCGCTCAAGAAGGTCTTTGACCTGTTTTTGTTTCATCTTAAGTTGCTCTTCGTAGGGGATGTTTTGCCATTTACATCCTCCACACAACCCAAAATGACGACATCTTGGTTCAATTCTCTTATCGCTATATTTTATGAATTTGATTATTTCCGCCTCAGCGTAACTACGGCGGCACTTGCGCACTTGCAAGTCTACTATATCACCGGGAACGGCAAAAGGAACGAACACAACCATGTCGTTAACCCTCGTTAGGGCTTTACCCTCTGCAGCATAATCAGTTATGGTAACTCCCTGTAAGATTGGCAGTGGTTTCCTTTTTCTAGCCATTGCTATCCCTTTTACCTCAAGATTGCAAATTTACTAAAAATAGGGCATGAAACAAAAAAAATGAAAGTAAAAAACGGTTATTCAAGTTATTTTGATACTTTTTTCAAAATATCTCTTATCACAAAGAGAGTTAAAAAGAACGCTTTAAGTTGCTTAAAATTCTAACCTTTATTTACTCCATAGCCAAATAAAGAAAAATCTGCCTTTAGCGGGTCCTCTGGGAACACTTTTTGAAGCTCTTTAGTTAATGTTATAGCCGAGTGCATTGAGGCGGTTTTAGCCTTAGAAAGTCCTAACAGGGTGGCTTCCTTTAATACATGGGTATCCATTGGGATTATAAGTGAGCGCTTATCAATAAAGCTATTCCAAAGTCCAAGGTCAACTTCGGAGTCGTTTCTTACCATCCAACGCAGGAACATGCAAATACGTTTGCATGCAGAATTTGTATCTTTTGGAATAAGCGTTTTAACGCCTTTTGAAGAGAAAAACCTTGTTATAGCTTTAATGGCCGAGGGACCATCTTTAGCACTAGCTTTAATAAAACCTCCAATGCTATCATACTCGAGGAGCATATCTTTTAATGCCTTCAGCATAAGATGCATATCATGATATGAGCTCATGCGATAAAAACTTACCTTTTCCTTATCAGGAATTAATGAAGAGAACTCTCCACTCTTTACCCAAGAGTATACATCGGGTCGGGCTGCCTCATAAATAAAAGAGATTTTTTTCATAAACTGCTCCCTAGCACCATAACTTAGAGCCGAAGCAATAAATGCCATAACTTCCTGGTTTTTATTACCTTCAACTTGGTGCATAAACCAAGAAGGATCCCCATGTAAGAAATCCTTTGTCTCATAAAGCTTAGCTCTTAAAAGGAGTTCTTCCTTAATTTGAGATTTTATCACCACTAATAAGTAAGTATTATCATTTTAAGA
>JAJQAI010000087.1 GCA_021203915.1 Prevotella sp.
AAATTTATATAAGTTAGCGGTTTATATTGGATAACCAAAACCTATTTTAACGAGATAATTAAAAAAGAAGTCAATAAATTTTTTCATGGAAATTGGAAGTTATGGATTGATTCTTGCGATGAGGATTTAGGAAATTTGTTTACTCCAATTGAAAGCATTATGATTAATTATGATATTGCAGTTGATGTGCGTCGAAGGTTTGAATCTGCATTTAAAACCAGCCAAAAGAATCTAGAGAAAACAAGATACCTATTAAAGGAAAAAAAGAAAGAATTTAAACGTGTCGCAAAAGAATGTGAGCACTTAAAAAAACTTTGCGAAACTAATTGCATCAAATGTAAATCTAGCAAAAAAAGGACTATAGAACAAAAAAAAGGATGATTGAAAAGAACCTAATTAAGTATATACGCTCTTTAGAGCTAAAAAAGAATCGCTCTTTAGAAGGCGTTTTTGTTGTAGAAACACCTAAGGTTGTAAATGACTTTATGGAAGTTTTCTCTCCCAAACGTCTTTTAGCTACGAGCGAGTGGTTTTCTTCTTTGGGGAGGATTCCTAAAGAAGAGGATAGGATAATTACTGAAATAGAACTCCAACGTATAAGTTTTCTTCAGCATCCTCAGCAGGTTATCGCAATTTTTGATATCCCACGATATGAACTAGACTTAAGTGTATTAAGTGAAGAACTTTGCTTAGCCCTTGATGGCGTAAGAGACCCCGGAAATCTTGGTACGATAATAAGAATTGCCGATTGGTTTGGAATAAAAACTATTCTTTTAAGTACTGACTCGGTTGATGCTTATAATCCAAAAGTTGTCCAGGCCTCAATGGGAAGTCTAGCTCATGTTAATGTTATATACTTAGACTTGTTTGAAGTCTTAACTCAGATTAAAGACACCACACCTATTTATGTGACAACGCTTGAAGGGCAAAACCTCTACCAAGAAAAACTTACCTCTAAAGGGGTTATAGTTATGGGTAACGAAACACGTGGGGTGTCACCCCAAATAACCTCTATAGCTAGCAAAAAACTACTTATTCCTTCTTTTAAGGAAGATGTTAAAGCCGACAGTCTTAATGTAGCTATTGCTACGGCTTTAACCTGTGCAGAATTTCGCCGAAGAGATTTATTTTAGGATAAAATCAGCAATCCACTTGCCAACTTCCTTTGTGCCATAATGAGCGCCATCTTTTACCTGAATATCAGGTGTACGAACATTTTCATCAAGTGAACAGCTAACGGCTTTGCGTACTAAGAGAGCCTCTTCTTTAAGGTCAAAGTGCTCTAATAGCATTGCAACGGATAAAATCTGAGCTAGTGGGTTAGCGATATTCTT
The DNA here is from genome assembly GCA_021203915.1 of Prevotella sp. Taxonomy (GTDB): domain Bacteria; phylum Bacteroidota; class Bacteroidia; order Bacteroidales; family Bacteroidaceae; genus Prevotella. The sequence continues at coordinate 1,335 of JAJQAI010000087.1, forward strand.
TCCCTTAGCCTCTGGCCAAGAGCCATGTACTGGCTCAAACAGTGGTGTACTATCACCTGTTGATGCAGATGGAAGAAGGCCCATACTTCCTGTAATACAACTACCTTCATCTGTTAGAATATCTCCAAAGGTATTCTCCGTTACAATAACATCGAAGAATCGAGGCTCTAATATCATACGCATCGATGCATTATCAACGAACATATAGTCTACACTGACTTTAGGATAATCCTTTTCCATCTCTTTGGCTACTTGACGCCATAGACGACTAGATGCAAGAACGTTAGCTTTATCTACAACTGTAAGGTGATGCTTACGCTTCATAGCATAATTAAAGCCAACTCTCAAGATTCTTTCTATCTCAGGACGTGAGTAAAAGTTTGTATCCCACGCTTTATCATTATCTTGATATTTCTCACCAAAATACATTCCACCTGTTAGCTCTCTTACACATATAAAATCAGCTCCCGATACAATCTCATCCTTTAGTGGGGACATGTGAAGTAGACAGTCAAAAGTCTGAATAGGTCTTATGTTAGCATAAAGCCCCAAGCGTTTACGCATTGCAAGCAGTCCCTGTTCTGGACGAACCTTTGCAGTTGGGTCATTATCAAAACGCTTTTCGCCAACGGCTGCAAAAAGTACAGCATCTGCAGACTGACATGTTTGAAAAGTTTCTTCGGGGAATGGATCTCCAACTTCATCTATAGCTGCTGCTCCGCAAATGGCTTTATGGTAAGAAACTTGGTGATGAAACTTTTTAGCAATAGCATCCATCGTAGCAATGCCTTGCTCCATTACTTCAGGTCCTATTCCATCTCCTGGAAGGACAGCGATATTTAACTTCATAAAGAAAAGATTTTTGTTATTGTTAATGCCTTAAGGATTGATTAGCTTTTTCCCAGGCAAAGATTTTATCTTTATTCTCAAGTAAAAAGTCAATGTCATCAAGACCATTGATAAGGCAGTGTTTCTTGTACTGATTAATTTCAAATGATTCTTGTCGAAAACTTGATAAATTAGTGATAAGCTGACGTGGCAAATCTACCTCAACTATTGTTTTTGGGTCATCTTTAATAGAAGAAAGAAGATGCTCTAAAAACTCTTGAGAAACAGTAACTGGAAGAACAAAATTATTTAGTTCGTTCTGCTTATGAATATCTGCAAAGAAGCTACTTACTACAACACGAAATCCATACCCGGAAAGTGCCCAAGCAGCATGCTCGCGGGATGATCCTGAACCAAAATTTTTTCCAGCCACAAGTATTTCTCCAGAAAACCTCTCATCATTTAAAACAAAGTTTTTATTTAGGCTTCCATCCTTATTGTAACGCCAATCTCTAAAGAGATTTTCGCCAAAGCCTTCTTTAGAAGTTGCCTTAAGAAACCTAGCAGGTATAATCTGATCCGTATCTACGTTCTCTAAAGGAAGTGGAACGCAGGTGCTTCTTATAACGTCAAATTTTTGTTTCATCTTTTTCTTAAATAAGTTCTCTAGGATCTGTTATTACTCCTGTAACTGCAGCTGCAGCTGCAACTAGTGGGCTAGCAAGCAGGGTTCGTGAACCTGGTCCTTGACGACCTTCAAAGTTACGATTACTTGTTGAAACACAATACTTCCCTTGAGGTATTTTATCATCATTCATAGCTAAACATGCAGAACAACCGGGTTGTCGAATCTCAAAGCCTGCCTCTATAAGAATTTTATCAAGTCCTTCATCTTTAATCTGCTGATTAACTTGCCATGAGCCAGGAACTAGCCATGCTATAACGTTATCGGCTTTTTTCTTTCCTTTTACTATCCTGGCAAAGTCTCTAAAGTCTTCAACTCTTCCGTTTGTACATGCCCCTAAAAATACATAATCTATCTTTAAGCCAAGAAGTTTTTCTCCTGGAGTAAATCCCATATAATCTAAGGATTTTAAAAATGAATCCCTTCCTTTTGGTTCAACCTCTTCAAGTGAAGGTATACTTTCTTTTATACCAATACCCATACCAGGGTTTGTTCCATAGGTGATTCTAGGTTCTATATCCTTAGCATCAAAGAAGACCTCTTTATCAAATACTGCATCATCGCCACTTTTAAGTGTTCTCCAATAAGCAACGCTTTTTTCCCAATCCTCTCCCTTGGGTGAGAATTCTTTGCCTTTAAGATAATTAAAAGTCACCTCATCTGGAGCTATAAAACCACCACGTGCACCCATTTCAATAGATAGATTACAAAGCGTTAATCTTCCTTCCATTGAAAGGCTAGTAATAGCCTCGCCTTGATACTCAACAAAATATCCCGTAGCACCAGATGTAGAGATTTTACTCATAAGAAAAAGAGCTACATCTTTAGCTGTAACAGCTTTGCCTAATTTCCCATTTACTACTATTCTCATAGCTTTAGGCTTTTGCTGAAGTACGCATTGGGATGCTAGAACCATTTCTACCTCACTTGTTCCAATACCAAAAGCTACAGCACCAACGGCTCCATGTGTACTTGTGTGAGAGTCCCCACAAACAATTGTCATTCCCGGAAGAGAAAGACCCCGCTCGGGACCAACTACATGGACTATTCCATTTCTTCCATCCATTATACCATAATAATCAAGCGAGAATTCTTTGGCATTTTTCTCTAGCGTTTCAACTTGATGTCTTGAAACGGGATCTTCTATTGGTTTATCTTGATTAAGGGTTGGTATATTGTGGTCGGGCATGCACTTTATAAGTTCTTTTCTTAAAGGCTTAATCCCGCGCCTACGCAGACCATCAAAGGCTTGTGGAGATGTTACTTCATGACAGTAAAGGCGGTCTATATATAGTTGTGTAGGACCATCTTCAACCTCTTGTACTACATGGCTATCCCATATTTTATCAAATAGGGTATTCATACCTTAAATTTATTAATACAATCAATATAAGCATCAACCGATGCTGTTACAATGTCAGTATTTGCACCGAAGCCATAATACATATTGCCGTTGTATTCAACTTGCATATGGACCTTACCAACATCGTCAGAGCCCTTGCTTATGGCTTGTATGGTGAACTCCTTAAGCGTCATTTGCTTTTGTATTATTTTCTTAAGTGCTTTAATAGCAGCATCCACAGGGCCATTACCTGAGGAGGCTTCCTCAAACTTTTGTCCAGAGATATCAAGACCAATGCTAGCTACGCTTTTAACACCTTTACCTGAGGTTACCTGCAAAAACTCTAGTTTTACAGCATGAGAATCCGCCCGATCTGCACCGGCTAGCATAAGGATATCATCATCTGTAAGGTCTTTCTTTTGGTCCGCTAAGTTCAAGAAACTTTCATAGATCTTGTCAAGTTTTTCTTCCGTTTCATAGTTAACACCAAGAACACATAGACGATGCTTTAGGGCTGCTCTACCACTTCTAGCCGTTAGGACGATTGAGTTGTCGTCCAGTCCAACATCCGTTGGATTCATTATCTCATATGTCTTTGCATTCTTAAGAACACCATCTTGATGTATACCACTTGAGTGTGCGAAGGCATTACGACCAACGATAGCTTTATTAGCTTGAACGGGCATGTTCATTAGACTACTTACAAGACGGCTTATTGGATAAATCTTTGTGGTGTTGATATTTGTTTCAATATCTATGTGCTTGTGACACTTAAGAATCATAGCTATCTCCTCTAAGGATGTATTTCCGGCTCTTTCTCCAATGCCGTTTATGGTCACCTCTGCCTGTCTAGCACCATTAAGGATTCCACTTAGGGTGTTTGCCGTTGCCATTCCTAAATCATTATGGCAATGAGTTGAAATAATTGCCTTGTCAATTACATCGACATGCTCCTTTAAGTATTTTATTTTTTCTCCAAACTCCTCTGGTAGACAGTATCCTGTAGTATCGGGTATATTTACAACTGTTGCCCCAGCCTTAATTACAGCCTCAACGACCCTAGAGAGATATTCATTATCAGTTCTTCCCGCATCTTCGGCATAGAACTCTACGTCCTCAACATATTTTTTGGCGTATTTAACAGCAGCTATAGCTCGCTCTATAATCTCTTCTCGATTACTTCCGAATTTATACTTAATATGAGCATCGCTTGTACCAATACCTGTGTGAATTCGTTTATGCTTAGCGTACTTTAAAGACTCTGCGGCAACATCAATATCCTTTTGAACGGCACGTGTTAGGGCACAAATTGTTGGCCAGGTTACTGCTTTTGAAATCTCTATAACGGAATTAAAGTCTCCAGGAGAGGATATAGGAAATCCTGCCTCAATTATGTCAACACCCAGTTTCTCCAAGTTTTTAGCAACTTGAATTTTTTCAATTGTGTTGAGTTGGCATCCAGGAACTTGTTCTCCATCTCTAAGCGTTGTGTCAAAAATATAAAGACGTTCACTCATTTCTATAGAATTATTAGTTAAAAGAAAAAGACCTTATCGCGCCAAAGTTTAAGCGGAAAAGGTCAGATTATTGATTTTGCTTCTTATATTGAAGGGGGCATACCTTTAACGCTACTTAATTACCATCTTAAGTCGTAGGGAATGACCGAACAATATATTTAAGCTTCCTTTCATTTTCTTAATTAATTTCTTGAAAAT
>JAJQAI010000184.1 GCA_021203915.1 Prevotella sp.
TATTACTTCTCCATATAAATCAAATTCTTCGGCATCCAAGATTCTAACGTTATAAAACGAGCCTCTCTTAAGACGCCTTAGTTTTGAAGGAATTAGAACTTCAGGGTCCACCTCAGGAGAGCTATACTCTGACCTTCCAACGTAAAACTCTCCTTCCCGGCGATCAATTATAACTCTTAGAGTTTTTCCTATTAACTTCTGGTTTAATTCCAAACTAATCTCTTGCTGTAAGGCCATGAGTTTATCTAATCGAGATAACTTCTTCTTTTCGCTTACATTATCTTTAAAGTGAGTATAGCTATAAGTTCCTTCCTCCGCGCTATATGTAAAGGCTCCCATTCTTTCAAAGCGGATTTCTCTTATAAAATCCATAAGCTCTTCAAAATCTTTTTCACTCTCTCCAGGATAACCAACCATTAGGGTGGTGCGAAGATATATGCCAGGAACCCGTTCTCTTATTTTTTCAATTAGATGGTAAGTGTCTTCTTTTGTGATATTACGCCTCATCCTTAAGAGCATCTTACTTGAGATATGCTGAAAGGCAATATCAAGATACTTACATACATTTTCTTTTTCTCTTATTACATCAAGTAGCTCAAGCGGAAAGTCCTCCGGATAAGCATAGTGTAAACGTATCCACTTTACTCCCTTAATGTTAGAGATTTTTTCAATAAGCTCAGCAATATGCCTTTTACCATCTATATCAACACCATAAAGGGTGAGCTCTTGAGCTATAATTTGAAACTCCTTAACTCCAGAATATGCAAGAAGGCTTACTTCAGAAAGTATTTCCTCTTGAGGTCTACTCCTATGACGTCCTGTCATAAGCGGGATGGCACAATATGCGCAACGTCGATCACAACCTTCGCTTATTTTTATATACGCATAATGATGTGGCGTGGTAATATGACGTCCAGCTTTAATGCCAGGATTTTTTATCTTACTTTCTTTTTCGCTAGTGATTTTAAGTTCACTTAAATCTTTAAGTAATTGCTTAAAGTCAAATTTGCCATAATATTTATCAACTTGAGGAATCTCCTTTTCAAGGTCTTCTAAATATCTTTGCGTTAGACAGCCCATAACGTATAGTTTTTTTATACGTCCTTCTTCTTTGGCTCTAGCGAATTCCAGTATTGTGTTTATGCTTTCCTGCTTAGCATCGGCTATAAACCCACAGGTATTTATTATTACAATATCCCCCGAAAGTCTTTTACTATCATGATGAGGGTGAAATCCCATCTTTTCAAGTTGATGCATTATAACCTCGCTATCAACGAGGTTTTTTGAACACCCAAGAGTGATAAATTCAACTTGATTTTGCTTCACTTTGTTTAAAAAAGAAAAAAGTTTTAATTCTTAAAGAGCGAGTCAACGAATTCTTTGCGATTAAAGAGCTGTAAGTCCTCAATGCCTTCTCCAAGACCTATGTATTTTACGGGGACTTTTAGCTGATCCGAGATGCCGATTACAACACCACCTTTTGCTGTCCCATCAAGCTTTGTTATTGCAAGAGAGGTTATTTGCGTTACTTGAGAGAACTGTTTGGCTTGTTCAAAAGCATTCTGACCCGTTGAGCCATCAAGCACTAGTAGGACTTCATCGGGGGCCTCGGGCAATACTTTTTTCATTACGGCCTTTATCTTTTTGAGCTCGTTCATCAGCCCAATCTTATTATGTAGACGTCCTGCTGTATCTATAATAACAACATCGGCGTTATTTGCTTTTGCTGAACTAAGCGTATCAAAAGCAACGCTTGCTGGATCTGCTCCCATTTGTTGTTTTATAACTGGTACACCAGCTCTTTCTCCCCAAATTGAAAGTTGCTCAACAGCAGCAGCTCGGAAAGTATCAGCGGCACCAAGATACACCTTTTTACCAGAATTCTTAAATTGAAAAGCTAGCTTACCAATTGTTGTGGTCTTACCAACGCCGTTAACTCCAACAACAAGGATAACATAAGGACTATGATCTTTAGGTAGGTCCCAATCTTCACCGTCAGAGCTATTATTTTCGGTTAGCAATTCTGATATCTCCTGACGAAGGATTCCGTTTAACTCAGAGGTAGAAACATATTTATCCCTTGCTACTCTTTCTTCAATTCTATGGATAATCTTTATGGTTGTATCCACACCAACATCAGATGTAACAAGGACCTCCTCTAGGTTATCCAAGACATCATCATCTACTTTGGATTTTCCAGCGACGGCTCTAGAAAGTTTACTAAAAACGCTTTCCTTAGTCTTTTCAAGACCCTTGTCAAGTGTCTCCTTTTTATTTTTGTTGAAAATATTAAAAAATCCCATGTCCTAGAAAAAATGATGTTTGTTTATTTTTAGCAAATTTAGCAAAACAATGCAAGCTACCCAACAAAAAAGGCTGCAAAATCTTTGCAACCTTTCCTTATAAGTTATATGCTTAATTCCTAAAGGTTAGTTCTTAAAGAAACTCTTCACCTGTTCATTAGGAATCATTTTCTCATCAAAGACATAAGCACCAGTCTTAGGGCTCTTTACCATCTTTATTACCTTTGTGTAAGCTCGACCATCCTTACCATCATGTAAAGATGCAACGGTTTTCTTTGCCATGTTCTAAAGAGTTTAAATGTTTATTACTTGATTTCCTTATGAATGGTCATTCTCTTAAGGATAGGGTTATATTTCTTTATCTCCAACCTATCGGGAGTATTTTTGCGGTTCTTTGTTGTAATGTAACGGCTAGTGCCGGGAAGGCCGCTTTCCTTCATTTCCGTGCACTCCAGGATAACCTGAACTCTGTTGCCTTTGGTCTTCTTTGCCATTATGCTTATTCTCCTATTACTTTAATGTCTTTCCAATTGCAATATCCTTTGGAAACGGCTTGCTTTAGAGCAGCATCAAGACCTACTTTATTAATTAAACGTAAGCCAGCAGCACTTAGTTTTAAGCTAATCCAGCATTGCTCTTCTACATAGTAGAATTTCTTTGTAAAGATATTGGCATCAAAAGTACGCTTTGTACGGCGCTTAGAGTGAGATACCCAATTACCCACTTGAACCTTTCTTCCAGTTATTTGACAAACGCGTGGCATAGTAATCTCAAGTTGTTATGAGTTATAAATTTTTTATACTGTTTTCAAACAGTTTGCAAAATTACGAACTTTTTTTAAAAAGGCAAAATATTTCTGATTTTATTTGTTTTTAAAGGCAAAATTGGGAGTTTTGGGGAGTTCTCAAGATAAATCTTTTGCATATAGGTTATCTATTATGCCATCTGCTAGGCCAACTTCAGGCACATGTATATATTTTGCGCCAGTAATTTCAGAGACAAAAAGGAAAATTTCAGCTGCAGGAACTATTACATCCGCGCGGTCCTCTTTTAAAGAGTAACGTTCCATTCTTTGCAAGGGAGAAAGAGGTTTAAGGTTTTCATATAACATCTTTAGTGACTCAACTGCCATACGCTTTTTCTTTTTGTCTTTTTTTGTGGCCATACGATAAAGTCTATTGATGTTTCCTCCAGAGCCAATAATGTTGATTTTTCCGTACTTAGCTGTGAGTTTTTCTAGGTCATCCTTCATTAAGCGCCAACTACTTTTTTTAACAGCACCTTTAAGCATGCGTACAGTACCTATATTGTAAGAAAAAGAGTAAGTAAGTTTATTGTTAACCATTAGGTTAATCTCGGTACTACCTCCACCTACGTCTACATAAATCCAGTTACCTTTCCCCTCAGGTTGACATTCTATATGGTTGCCGTATATTAGACGGGCTTCTTCTTGACCATCAATTATTTCGATGTTTATTCCCGTTGACTTTTTTATCTTCTTTATAATCTCTTTACCATTTGAAGAATCTCGCATAGCCGATGTGGCGCAGGCACGATATTCATCAACCTCATAAATTTTCATCAGTTGACGAAAACTTTTCATAAGACGAAGAAGTTTTTCTGCCCTTTCGTCCGATACCTTGCCATGTATAAAAACATCAAAACCAAGACGAAGCGGAACCCTAAGAAGCAGAACTTTATTCATACGTCTACGCATGAGGTCCTCACAAGAGTCAACCTTTTTTATCAGCAAGCGAACTGCGTTGCTACCGATATCTATGGCCGCATAACACTTATTCTCCATGTTCTTTTAAATAGCAGCGATGAAGTTCCTCTTGCGAGCGGAAAGGAGTTGAAGATTCTGTCTTCCAAGGAAGATTATTGCCTGTACCATCGACGGTGTTTCCTTGGCAGTTATCCCTAAGGGCAAAATCAATTGTACGCCAAAGGTCTTCTTTAATTTTGGGGTCATACACTGGCGTTACTACCTCTACACGAGTATCTAAGTTACGAGGCATCCAATCGGCAGAGCCTATGAAGGTTTTGTTCTCACCACCAGAAGCAAAAATAAAAATACGGGAATGCTCTAGATATCTATCTATAATGCCATTGATTCTTAGACGTCCACAAAGACTAGGTAAACTAGTTATTAAAGAACAGTTACCTCTAACAACTAAATCCACTGTAACACCATTCATGGCTGCTTCATAAAGCTTCTTAACCATATCTATATCTGTGATATGATTTATCTTTATGCGGATATATGCCGGCTTACCCACTTGTTTGTTGCGAATTTCATCATCTATAAGACGATAGAATTTATTTCGCATCTCATTAGGAGATACTAAGAGTTCATTAAAGTGAACAGGAGCATATGGCTTTTCTATAAAGTTGAATACCTTATCCACATCATGAACGATATTTCTAGCTGAGGTCATAAGCATATAGTCCACGTAACTCTTAGCATTTCCCTCGTGGAAGTTACCCGTGCTAATACAAGCAATATCATTACCCTTCTTCATATTTATATGGGTAATTTTTGAGTGTACCTTAAGGCCTTCAACACCGAAGATTACGTGTATGCCAGCTTCCTGCATAGCCTTTGCCCAATCTATATTAGATGTTTCATCAAATCTAGCTAGAAGCTCAATAACAACAGTAACATGTTTTTTATTGCGGGCAGCACAAATAAGTGCTTTTACAACTTTGGAATCTTTAGCCAAACGGTAAAGCGTTGTTTTTATACTCCTTACTTCCTTACTAACGGCTGCCTCTTGAAGCACTCTGATATAGTAGTCAAAACTATGATAAGGAACGTGTATAAACCTATCCGCCTCTTGAATAAGTCTTAAAAGGCTTCCGCCTCCTTCCATCTCACGTTTAACTATTGGCTCCCATATGGGGTATTTTAAATCCTTTCGTCCACAGTCAGGGAAAGACATTAGGTCGCGATGATTGTTGTAGCGTCCACCACCTAGTTTGGTGTCAAGTGAATCAAGATCTAATTTAGCTAAGATACGCTTTAATAAATCCTTTGGCATACTTTCATCATAAACCAAGCGAAGAGCATCGCCTTTTCTACGACTACGAACCCCCTCAGATATTTTTTGTAGCATACCGCCATGCATATCGTTATCAATTTCCATTTCTGCATCCTTGGTAAACTTAAAGGAATATGCCTTGAAATCAAAATAGTCTAGACCAGAAAAGATCATTGGTAAACAATAACGCACTACATCGTCTAAGTACATCAAAAAACTTTTTCCATCTTTATCTGGAAGACGAACAAACCTCCCGCATTCAGCAACGGGAAGAGCAATGATTGCATAGTCAAAATTCTTTTTTCCTAGCGATTGCATTCTTACACCCATGTAGATGCTTTCATCGGTTTCATCAATTAAGCTCTTAACAAGGGATAACCAAAGTGGGCTTACAAAACCGCTAAGTTTTTGTCTATAAAAACGGGCTACATAGATTTGCTGTTCTTCATCTAGCTCGTTTTCATTAAGAATATATATGTTTTCTTTTTCAAGTAAATCGGTTAAAGTGTTTATTGCCAGTGCAAGTTG
>JAJQAI010000279.1 GCA_021203915.1 Prevotella sp.
ATAGTAGGCTATATAGGAAATAAGGATGCCTACCCAATCCTTCTTAAAGGATTAGGACGCCTTGAATATCGTGGCTATGATTCCGCGGGTGTAGCCCTACTTAACTCAAATGGAGAACTTAGTGTTTACAAGGCAAAAGGTAAGGTAAGCGCCTTAAAAGAATATTGTCAAGAAAAAGATACCTCAGGAACTTCTGGCATGGCCCATACGCGTTGGGCTACCCATGGTGAGCCTTCTTCACTTAATGCTCACCCTCATTACTCTGAGTCCATGAACTTAGCAATTATCCATAATGGGATAATTGAAAATTATGCAGATCTTAAGCGTAACCTTGAATCCAAAGGGGTTACTTTCCGCTCTGGAACGGATACTGAGGTACTAGTGCAACTTATAGAGTATGTACAGTCAAAGAAAAACTTAGATTTACTTACCTGTGTTCAAGTAGCCCTTCATGAGGTTATAGGAGCTTATGCTATCGCTCTTATGGATAAGCGCGAGCCCAATCAAATAATAGCTGCTTGTAAGCAAAGCCCGCTAGTTATTGGAGTGGGGGAGGATGAATTCTTTTTAGCCTCTGATGCAAGTCCTATAGTTGAGCATACCGATAAAGTAGCCTACCTTGAGGATGGCAGTATAGCTCTAATGAGAAGGGGTGAAGAGCTAAAGGTTGTAAGTATACTTAATAAAGAGATCTTACCTCAGATTCAAACCATTGCCCTAAACCTTGGACAAATAGAAAAAGGTGGCTATCCTCACTTTATGCTTAAAGAAATATTTGAGCAGCCAGAATGCATTACTAACTGTATGCGCGGTAGGGTGAGTATTGATGAGGAGCGTGTAATCCTAAGTTCTGTTTTAGACTATAAAGAGCAAATCCTAGGAGCTAAAAGAATAGTAATAGTAGCTTGCGGGACTTCCTGGCATGCAGGACTAATAGGAAAGCAAATTATAGAAAGCCTATGTAGAATTCCGGTTGAGGTGGAATACGCTAGTGAGTTTAGATACCGCAACCCCGTAATGAGGAACTCGGATTTAGTTATTGCTATATCGCAAAGTGGTGAAACAGCCGATACACTGGCTGCCGTAAAGCTAGCTAAAGGGGCTGGAGCATTTATTTTTGGAATATGTAATGCCGTTGGCTCAAGTATTCCAAGAGCTACAAATACTGGAGCTTATATACACGTAGGACCAGAGATTGGTGTGGCCTCAACAAAGTCGTTTACCGGACAGGTTACAGTTCTTACAATGCTAGCTCTAGCCATAGCTAAGGAAAAGGGAACAGTTGATAAGGAAACTTACTCTTTGCTAGTTCGAGAGCTCAGCCTTATACCCGAAAAGATGACAAAGATTTTAAAGCTAAACGATAGAATTGCTTCCTTAAGTAAGGTCTTCACCTACGCTAGAAACTTCCTATACTTAGGACGTGGATATAGCTATCCTGTTGCTCTTGAGGGAGCCCTTAAACTTAAGGAAATAAGCTATATACACGCTGAAGGCTATCCGGCTGCTGAGATGAAACATGGACCAATAGCACTAATAGATTCAGATATGCCTGTTGTGGTAATAGCAACGCGCAACTCTATGTATGAAAAGGTGCTCAATAATATTCAAGAGGTTAAGGCCCGTAAGGGTAAGGTAATAGCCCTTGTCACTGAAGGTGATGATACCATCAGTAAAATCGCCGATGAGGTAATAGAACTTCCCGATACGCTAGAGTGTTTAGAACCACTCTTAGCTACAATTCCTTTACAACTTCTAGCATACCATATTGCAGTGTGTAAGGGAATGGATGTTGACCAACCAAGGAATCTAGCCAAGTCAGTGACTGTGGAATAAGGGGGAAAGAAGAAAATGTGCCCCCATTTAATATAATCTTCAACTAATGGAACCTATTAAGCATGAGTGTGGGGTCGCAATGGTAAGGCTTCTTAAGCCATTGCAGTACTATCAGCAAAAATACGGCACGTGGATGTACGGGCTCAACAAACTCTATCTTATGATGGAGAAGCAGCACAATCGTGGTCAAGAAGGTGCTGGTATGGCTTGCGTTAATCTAGATGCAGTTCCAGGCTCAGAATATATGTTTAGAGAGCGTGCTGATGGACACAATGCTATTACGGAGATTTTCTCCTCGGTTCAAAAGAACTTCTCTTCCCTTACACCTAAACAGCTTTCTAACGTTGATTATGCCAAGAAAAACCTTCCCTTTGTAGGTGAGCTATACATGGGGCATCTTAGGTATTCCACTACTGATAAGCGCGGTCTTTCTTACGTACATCCCTTCCTTAGAAGAAACAACTGGAGGGCAAAAAATCTATGCCTTTGCGGAAATTTCAATATGACCAATATCGATGAGATTTTTGCAAAAATAGTCCGTCACGGACAATCCCCAAGAATCTATAGCGATAGTTATATAACCCTAGAACTTATGGGTCACCGTCTTGATAGAGAAGTTGAACGTAATTTCCAAGAAGCCATCTTACTTGGACTTAAAGATCAAGATATCACCCGCTATATAGAAGATAATGTAAAGATGGGTAATGTCCTACGCTCCACAATGGAGGATTTTGATGGAGGTTATGTAATGTGTGGTCTAACGGGCAGTGGAGAGATGTTCTCAATGCGGGACCCATGGGGTATACGTCCTGTGTTTTGGTATCAAAATGATGAAATTATAGCTCTAGCTAGTGAGCGTCCTGTTCTTCAGACGACCTTTGACTTAGAGTGTGATGATATTAAGGAATTAGATGCAGGTTGTGCTCTAATAGTTAATCGTCATGGAGGAAGTAGCGTAGAAAGGATACTTGAGAGTAAGGGTGATTATAAATGCAGTTTTGAGCGCATTTATTTTAGCCGTGGTTCAGATAGAGATATATATAAAGAGCGTAAAAAACTAGGTGAACAACTAACTCCACTTATCCTAAAGGCTATTGATGCTGATACCGAGCATACAGTATTTTCTTTTATTCCAAATACGGCTGAGGTGGCCTTTTACGGAATGCTAGGTGGTTTTAAGCGTTATTTAAATGACGAAAAAATAAAGTTTATCCAAAATCTTGACCATAGGCCAACTGAGGATGAACTAAAAAAAATCATGCACCAATATGTCCGCAGTGAAAAGGTAGCTTGGAAAGATATAAAACTGCGCACCTTTATTACCGAAGGAGCCTCCCGTATTGATTTAGCCTCTCATGTTTACGATGTAACATACGAGTCCCTAACACCATATGAGGATAACCTCGTAATAATAGACGACAGTATAGTGCGTGGAACAACACTTAAGGAAAGTATTCTAAAAATCTTGGATCGTCTGCATCCAAAGAAGATTGTGATTGTGAGCTCTTCACCTCAAATCCGCTATCCAGACTATTATGGTATTGATATGCCGAGTTTGGAGGAGTTTTGCGCTTTTAGAGCAACTATCGAGCTCTTAAAAGAGCGCGGAATGTACCAATTAATAGAGGATACTTATAACCTTTGTAAAAAGGAAATAAAGCTCTCCAAAGATAAGATGGTAAATAGGGTTCGCGATATATATAAACCCTTTAGTGTTGATGAGATAAATTCAAAAATTGTTGAGATGCTCCGCCCTCAGGGTATGAAAACACCCGTTGAGATTGTCTATCAGTCAATAGAAGGACTGCATGAGGCAATACCAGGGCATAAAGGAGATTGGTATTTTACTGGTAACTATCCAACACCAGGAGGAGTAAAACTAGTGAACAAGGCCTTTATCAACTATATTGAGAAGATTTATCAATATGAGCAGAAATTCTAAAGAAAAATTTTTTTAACGACATACTTATGCGAAATGTAACTTTGGTCCTAGAGGATGGCACTGAGTTTAAGGGTAAGTCCTTTGGCTATGATGCACCAATAGGTGGTGAGGTCGTTTTTAACACTGCCATGGTGGGTTATCCAGAGAGTCTAACCGACCCATCCTATGCAGGCCAACTCATGGTTCTAACCTACCCGCTAGTAGGTAATTATGGAGTACCTCCCGTAGATGTTTCTAAAGAGGGTATACCCACATTTATAGAAAGCGATAAGATACACGCCTCGGCAATAATAGTAGCTGACTATAGCTGGGAGTATTCTCATTGGAATGCTCAGCAAAGCCTTGCCTCATGGTTAAAGAATGAAAAAGTAACGGGTGTTACAGGAATTGACACGCGTGAGCTTACCAAAGTTCTTAGAGCCCATGGTGTTATGATGGGAAAGATTCTTTTTGACGATGAAAAAGATAATATCCCAGAGGCTGTTTATGAGGGTGTAAACTTTGTTGAAAAGGTAAGCTGTAAAGAGGTTATTCATTATAATGAGGGGGCAGGTAAAAAGGTCATCTTAGTTGATTGTGGCGTTAAAAATAATATTATACGTTGCTTGATAGCGCGTGGTGTTGAGGTTATAAGAGTACCATGGAATTATGACTATACTTCCAAAGCCTTTGATGGTCTTTTTTTAGCTAATGGTCCTGGTAATCCGGATATGTGTCAAGAGACAGTAGAGATTATCCGCAAGCATATGAATGCTTCTAGAAAACCAATTTGTGGTATATGTATGGGTAATCAACTTCTTGCTAAAGCAGGTGGAGCTAAAATCTATAAGCTTAAGTATGGTCACCGCTCTCACAACCAACCCGTTCGCATGGTAGGTACTGATTCCTGTTATGTAACTAGTCAAAATCACGGCTATGCCGTTGATGCTAGAACACTAGGGAAAGATTGGGAGGAACTCTTCGTTAATATGAATGATGGAAGTAACGAGGGCATTCGTCATAAAACGAATCCTTGGTTCTCAAGCCAATTCCACCCAGAGGCTAGCTCAGGTCCTGTAGATACAGAGTTTATGTTTGATAAATTTATAGAAGCTCTTTAAGATGAAATCCGAAGATATAAAGAAAGTTCTACTTTTGGGCTCTGGAGCACTTAAGATAGGAGAGGCAGGAGAGTTTGACTATTCTGGTTCACAAGCCTTAAAAGCTTTAAGGGAAGAAGGGGTTAGTACAATACTTATAAACCCTAATATCGCAACGGTGCAGACCTCCGAAGGTGTTGCCGATAAGATATATTTCCTACCTGTTCAGCCATACTTTGTAGAAAGAGTAATCCAAAAAGAACGTCCAGATGGAATACTTCTATCCTTTGGTGGACAAACAGCTCTAAACTGCGGTGTTGAACTCTTTAAGGGGGGAATACTTGAAAAGTATGGAGTAAGGGTTTTAGGTACACCAGTTCAAGCCATAATGGATACCGAAGATCGTGAGCTCTTTATTGAGCGTCTAAGTGAGATAGATGTTAAAACCATAAAGAGCGAAGCTTGTGAGGATATTGATTCAGCCCGTAAGGCTGCCGAGCGTCTGGGCTACCCCGTTATAATACGTGCTGCCTATGCTCTAGGTGGTCTTGGAAGTGGCTTTTGCGATAACGAAGAAGAACTTAATAAGCTAGCTGAAAAAGCCTTTAGCTTTTCGCCTCAGGTACTAGTTGAAAAGAGCTTAAAAGGTTGGAAGGAAATTGAATACGAGGT
Source organism: Prevotella sp. (assembly GCA_021203915.1). Lineage (GTDB taxonomy): Bacteria > Bacteroidota > Bacteroidia > Bacteroidales > Bacteroidaceae > Prevotella. Next base: position 5,530 of record JAJQAI010000279.1, read on the forward strand.
TGTCCGTGACCGTTATGATAACTGTATAACGGTTTGTAATATGGAAAATTTCGATCCCCTTGGAATACATACAGGAGAGAGTATCGTTATTGCTCCATCGCAGACACTAACCAACAGCGAATATCATAAACTTCGTGCTCTTTCTATTAAAATCATACGCCATGTAGGCATCGTAGGAGAGTGTAACGTTCAGTTTGCCTTTGATCCAAAAAGCGAAGATTACCGCGTTATTGAGGTTAATGCTCGTTTAAGT
>JAJQAI010000217.1 GCA_021203915.1 Prevotella sp.
CCAATGGTATCTAGAAAAAGAATAAGGTCGTACATTTAGAAAAAGATATTAACCCTAATTTTGTTAAAAGACCTGCTCAATCCTACCTTTACTTTTAAGAAAAAAGTCTAAGGTCTTCTTCTTTACGCCTCAGCCTCAACCTTTATTGTATCAATGGCCTTTTTTAGTCTACGCAATGTTTCCTTTTTGCCAAGAAAGGCTGAAATATCAAACATTCCTGGTCCTTTGCCAATGCCAACGAGGGCTAAGCGGAAGGCGTTCATAACATCTCCAAGTTTATAGCCTTTTTCCTCAATCCAAGCTAAAACGACTTTTTCTTGATTCTCAATCGAGAAATCATCAAGCTCGGAAAGAATTTCTGAAAGTTCCGTCATGACCTTTGGTGAGTCTTGTTTCCAACGTTTACGAACAGTTGCCTCATCATATTGAGTGGGAGGAACAAAAAAGAAAGAGCATAGTGGCCATAATTCTTTGACGAAGTTAACTCTATCTTTCATCATTGAAACAACTTTAGTAATTCTCTCCATTGGTTCATCAATACCATTACCCACAACAATAGGAGCAAATAAACCAGCTATTTCAGCATCGCTCTTTTTTAAGATATATTCATGGTTGAACCAAATGCCTTTTTGAAAGTCAAAACGTGCTCCAGATCGACTACATTTTGAAATATCAAATTGCTCAATAAGTTCTTCTATAGAAAACATTTCCTGCTCAGTACCGGGATTCCACCCTAAAAGGGAAAGGAAGTTTATGACGGCTTCGGGGAAATAATCTTGCTCTCTATATCCTGCGGCCACCTCGCCTGTTTTTGGATCTGTCCATTCTAGTGGAAAGACAGGGAAACCTAGGCGATCGCCATCGCGCTTGCTAAGTTTACCTTTTCCGTCAGGCTTAAGTAGTAAAGGTAAGTGGGCAAATTTTGGCATTGTATCTTCCCAGCCAAGAGCCTTATATAGCAATACGTGCAAGGGAGAGCTTGGAAGCCATTCCTCTCCACGTATTACATGGGTAATCTCCATTAGATGGTCATCAACGACATTAGCTAAATGATAAGTGGGTAACTCATCGGAACTTTTAAAGATTACCTTATCGTCAATAATATCACTTTTTATTACTACATCACCTCTAATTAAATCACAAATATGTATATCCTCGCCTGGGGTAACCTTAAAGCGAACAACATATTGTTTACCATCTGAGATGAGTTGTTCTGTCTCCTGGCTCGAAAGAGTTAGTGAGTTAGTCATAAAGCCTCTTGAAGAAGCATCATACTGAAAATTCTTGATTTCCTCTCGTTTGGCTTGGAGCTCTTCTGGAGTATCAAAAGCTATGTAAGCTTTGCCACTTGAAAGAAGCTTATCAACGTATTGTTTGTATAACTCGCGTCTTTCGCTTTGGCGATATGGACCATGGGGACCTCCAATGCCGACGCCCTCATCAAACTTGATTCCAAGCCAGCGAAATGCTTCTATAATGTAATCTTCAGCTCCGGGAACAAAACGAGTAGAATCAGTATCCTCAATCCTAAGAATAAACTGACCATCATTTTGACGAGCGAAAAGGTAATTGTAAAGAGCTGTGCGAACTCCTCCAATATGTAAAGGCCCTGTTGGACTTGGAGGGAAACGCACTCGTACTTTTCGACTTTCCATTTATTAAATTCAGAATAAAAAACGTTTTTTTACGCTTTGTATGGTGTTATTTAGTGCAAAAATACAATCTTTTTTGCAATTTGGATTTTTTTTTTGCTATTTTCGCGGAGTCAAAAACTTTCACTTTTTCTAAAAATGGCTAAGTCCAGCAGCATAAATAAAAATTTTTGGAGGAATACTCTTACACGAGCAGTCCTAATTATTGTCTCTGTAGCGGTAATAGTTTTCTTTCTTCCTCGTAATAGTGGACCCAAGTTCCGTTATGATGTTGGCAAACCATGGATGTATAGTTCACTAATTGCTCAATTTGATTTTCCTATATATAAAACCGATGAGGCAGTAAAATTTGAGCAAGATAGTATAAGGAAAAAGTTTGAGCCATATTATAACTTTAATCCTAATGTTCAGAGCGAAGAGATTGCAAAGTTCTTAGAAGACTTTAAAGCAGGGATACCTGGGCTGCCTCCCATATACATATCAATTATTTCTGAATGTTTATCTGAGCTATATCAAGCAGGAATAATGAGTACTATGGATTACTCAATGATTTCAAAAGATACTACGAATCTAATTAGAGTAATCTCTGAAAAAAAAGTCACTAGCGTGGAAGCAGGTAGCGTTTATTCAACGCTTACAGCATATGAACAACTCTTTTTAGATCAAAGACTTTCTTCCCAGCGTCAAGTGCTTCAAAAGTGTGACTTAAATGAATATTTGCAACCAAACTTAACATATGATAAAGAGCGTAGCCAGACAGAGCTAACGGATTTGCTTAGTAGTATTCCACTTGCTAGTGGTATGGTTTTAAGAGGGCAAAAAATAATTGATCGAGGCGAGATTGTAGACGATTATATTTATAGGGAACTCAATTCTTTTGAAAAAGAAACTAAACGTCGTAGTGCTACTGTAAGCACTATCCCCTCAACAATTGCAGGACAAGTCTTATACGTCGGAATTATAGTATTTTTGTTAACCACATATTTGGGGATTTTCCGTAAGAATTTTTTCGAGAACATCCGTGGTATACTAATGCTTTATGCACTTGTGATATTCTTCCCCGTGATAGTTTCTTTGATGATAGAAAATAATGTTCTTAACGTATATGTCCTGCCCTTTGCAATAACACCGATATTTGTTAGAGTCTTTATGGACTCTCGTACTGCCTTTATATCTCATGTTGCTATAGTTCTTATATGTGCTGCTGCTGTTAAATATCAATATGAATTTATAATAGTACAAATAGTAGCAGGTCTAATAGCGATATACACGCTTCAAGAGCTATCTCAGCGTGCCCAACTTTTCAAGACTGCCGTAGCAGTTGCTCTTGGTTATTGTGCTATTTATTTTGCCCTACAATTAATGCAGGATAATAGCATACTAACTATGGATCATAGTATGTATAAGTATTTCATAATCAATGGTATACTATTACTATTTGCTTATCCTTTGATGCTCATCGTTGAACAAACCTTTGGTTTTGTTTCTCAAGTTACGTTAATTGAACTTTCCAATACGAGCAAGGAGCTCCTTCGTCATCTTAGTGAGGAGGCTCCAGGAACGTTTCAGCATTCGGTGATGGTTGGAAACTTGGCAGCAGAAATTGCAAATAAGATAGGAGCTAATGCGCAACTTGTACGTACGGGGGCACTATACCACGATATTGGAAAGATGAAGGATGCCCCTTATTACACAGAAAATCAGTCAGGGGTTAATCCACTAGATAAAATGGAACTTATTGATGCAGCCCAAGTCGTAATCAATCATATTACAGAAGGGTTAAAGTTAGCAGAGAAATACAATCTTCCAAGTGTGATAAAGGACTTTATCAAAACTCACCATGGCTCGGGAAAGACCAAGTATTTTTATGTGACTTATAAAAATGAGCATCCCGATGAGCCTATAGATGAATCCGTATTTACATATCCTGGTCCAGATCCTTCAACGCGCGAACAGGCTATTTTGATGATGGCCGATTCTGTTGAGGCTGCGTCCCGCTCTTTACCCGAGTATACTGAGGAGAGTATTTCTGGATTAATAAATCGTATTATAGATGGTCAAGTAAGTGATGGATTCTTCCGCGATTGTCCAATAACTTTCCATGATATACTTGTGGCCAAACAAGTACTTTTAGAAAGACTAAAATCTATTTATCACACTAGAGTAAGTTATCCTGAATTAAAGGGCACTCAAGCGAAAAAATAGGTTTTCTTTTAAAAATATGCATAGATTTTTTGCCCACTAAGATGACTTTATCTTGGGTAAAAAGTGAGATAAAGTCAGTTTTCAGGGCATTTTTTTGCAAAAGAATGAAGCGTTTTTGTATTTTTGCAAAAAATAATTTATGACTGAAAAACTTATTTTGCGAGAGTACGAGTGTGGAGAATTAAAAAGATGCTTTTCCTCTGGACGCTCAGAATTGGTTATTGTGTATGGGCGTAGACGTATTGGAAAAACATTCCTTGTGGAGCAATATTTTAAAAATCGTTTTGATTTTTTGTATGTGGGTAAGCATGGTCTAGTATCAAAGCAGCAATTGCGTAGATTTGCAAAAGTTCTTAGAAGTTATACACATCAGAAGGCATACAATTTTTCTGATTGGTTTGATGCATTTGATGCTCTTGAGGAGTATCTAGAAACACTACCTAATAAGAAGAAGGTCATATTTATTGATGAAATGCCCTGGATAGATACAAGGCGGTCTAATTTCGTTGTAGCCCTAGAGAATTTTTGGAATGGATGGGCTGCGCGCCGTCAAGATATTATGTTAATTGCAGCAGGTTCTGACTATTCGTGGATTAAAGACAAAATTGTGGGTAATAGGGGTGGTCTTCATGCTCGCATTACCTGCCAGCTACATATTTCAGCTTTTAACTTAAATGAGACAAAACAGTATTTAAAAAGCCGTGGTTTTACTTGGGATAACTACCATATACTGCAGGCATATATGCTTCTTGGGGGTGTTCCATATTATTATAGCCTTTTAGATAATAAGTTAAGTTTGAAAGAGAATATTGACCTTTTATGTTTTAATCGGGATGGAAAATTACTTTTAGAGTTCGATGCGTTATATGCTACGCTATTTTCAAATGTTGACCTATACATAGAAATTGTGAAAACCCTAAGCATGCATAAGTATGGACTTACGTTTACAGAACTCTCTCACAAGATTCATATTAATGGTACCAATCTTTCAAGGGCTCTAAAGAATCTCGAGCGATGCGACTTTATTGAGGGTTGGTCTCAATTTGGAAATAAGAAAAGAAACAAAGTTTATCGTTTGATAGACTTCTATACTCTTTTTTATTTTAAATTCTTAGAAAACAACACCAAAGATGAGAAGTGGTGGACCAACAATCTTTTTTCTCATAGCGTTGAGGAATGGATGGGGATAAGTTTTCAGCTCGTATGCCTAATACATCGTAATCAGATAAAGAAAGCCCTTGGCATTTCAGGCGTAGCAACTCAAATGTCTACGTGGCAATGTAAAGCCGAACTAGAAGAACAAACTTTAGGAGCGCAAATAGATTTGATTATTGAAAGAGCAGATAGGATGATTCACTTTTGTGAGATAAAATTCTCTTTCAAAGCGTATGATATTACGGTCAAATATGAAAAAGAACTTAGAGATAGGATGTGGCTCTTTGATGAAAAGACAAAAAACAAAAAGCCTCTAGTTCACACTTTTATAACGACTTTTGGATTGGGCGAGGGTAGACTTTATAGTATTGTACATAGTGAGGTCACTATGAATGATTTATTCGCTTGATTATGGTATATTTTTTGTCCACTCTAGATGACTTTATCTTTGGTAAAAAAGTGATATAAAGTCAGTTTTCAGGGCATTTTTACTATGGAAATACATCTTTATTCCTCTTCGAAATCTACATATTCTCCCTCATTCTCAGAAAATATCTTTCTTTTCTCTCCTTGGTTTGCTTGATTTTTGATAAAATCTTGCTCACTTCTTTCTCCACCCCACGATTCAAAGGAGTTCGTATTTATATCTTTAAACCTATTTCTAACATTTTTAAAAGACCTATATACATTAT
>JAJQAI010000309.1 GCA_021203915.1 Prevotella sp.
AAATAAGTATAATGAAAAAAGGGGATGCCATCCCTTTAAAACTTAGCCATTAATATTGCATCAATAGCGCATTCATCACCTTTGTTACCTAAACGTCCACCACTTCTTTCTCTAGCTTGAAGAATATCGTTTGTGGTGAGAAGTCCATATATAACAGGAACATCGCTTATGATATTTAGATGAGCTATTCCATAGGTAACTCCTTGGCAAATATAATCAAAGTGAGGAGTATCTCCACGGATAACGCTTCCAAAAGCGATAACAGCGTCGTGCTCTTTAGAAAGAGCCATCTTTTTGGCAGCGTAAATAAGTTCAAAACTTCCGGGTACTTCCTTTACAGTAATGTCACTATAGGCTACGCCATGTTTTTTTAGTGTTTCCAAGGCACCTTGAACAAGGGCTTGGGTTATTTCTTCATTCCACTGAGCAACAACAATCCCAACGCGTAGCCCCTTAGCATTTGGAATTTCTTTTTTTTGTGAAGAAAGATTATGAAGCTCAGTTGCCATTATTTTTAGCCAAAAAGAAACAATTAAATAGATGCACGCTCGATATATTTATCGATTTCTTGATGTATACGTGAGTTTATGTACTTTTCCTTTATGTCTTTGTAAATTTCAAGAGCATCAGCCTTTTTGCCTTCGCTTTCAAGAATCTCACCTGCTTGAAGCAAAAATACTGGTGATAAGCTATTATTTGTATTATCCTCAGCTTTGCTATCAGCCATCTTAGCTGCCTTCTTAAGACATTCAACAGCCTTATCATACTTCTTAACATGTGCATAGGCATTACCTAAAGCTGCCATTGAAGCAGGGCTAATAAGCATATCGTCAGAGGTGGAGAAATCATCAAGGTATTTTATTGCATCGTCCCATTTATCAAGGTTAGCATAGCATATTCCTGCATATAGCTTAGCTAAATTACCTGCCTTTGTGCTACCATAGTCTGAAATAACACCTAAGAAACCTTTATATCCAATACTATCGCCACTAAGGGCAACATCAAACTGTTGAGCGGCAAAATAATCTTGACCTTTTGCTAGAGCGGTACTTGCTTTTACCTCTCTAGGAGAAGACACATAATTGTTATAACACATTATACCAACAATAATGAGTATAATTGCAATGATGACAATAGAAATAGGTTTTCTATACTTTACTAAAAACGCTTCGTTTTTGCTTAGAGCATCATTTATTGTGTCCTTGGATTCCTTATGGTTTGCCATTATCTTGATATTTTAGTTAGCGTTGTTTTTAAAGAGTGCCGCAAAATTACTTATTTTCTCTTACATGGTGAAATTAATATAGGACTTTTTTGTTTTTGAGTGGCAAATCTTATAACTTTGCAATCCATCGAAGAATCCCCATAATAAAGATGTTCCTAAAGAGTGTTTCCATAGTAAATTTTAAGAACATAAAAGAAGCCAGCATTTCTTTATCCCCTAAAATAAATTGTCTACTCGGCCAAAATGGAGAAGGTAAAACCAATTTTTTAGATGCTATTTATTATCTCTCGTTTTGCCGTAGTGCTTTTTCCAATAATGATTCCGTGGTTGTAAACCACAAGGAAGATTTCTTTATGCTTGAAGGAAATTACATTGATGATGAGGGCCTAAAGCAGGACATTAGTTGTGGGATGCGAAAAGGTAAACGTAAGAATTTTAAACGTAACAACAAGGAATATAAGCGCCTTTCCCTTCACATAGGCTTTATACCGCTAATTTTTGTTTCTCCCTCGGATTCTGTGCTTATAGAGGGTTCAGGTGAAGAACGCAGACGTCTAATGGATATGGCGATATCTCAATATGATAGCCTTTATATTGATAATTTAAATCGCTATAATAAAGCATTGCAGCAACGCAATGTATTGCTTAAACAAGAAGCGAATTTAGACTATCAACTTTTGGATATATTAGAAGAGCAAATGGCAGAATATGGAAACGCCGTTTATTTATCGCGCTTAAAGCTTGTTGATGAGATAATACCACTGTTTCAAAAGTTTTATCAAATGATATCTTTGGAAAAAGAAGAAGTATCTCTAAGGTATTTTTCGCATTGTCAGCAAGATGATTTACTTCGGGTTATAAGGGCCTCAAGACCTAAGGATATTGTAGTTGGATATTCTCTTACAGGAATACATCGTGATGATCTTGAGATGCTCGTCTCAGGGTATCCAGCTAGAAGAGAGGGTAGTCAAGGACAAAATAAGACTTTTTTAATAGCTCTAAAGTTAGCTCAGTTTTACTTGCTAAAAAAGACTCGCCCAAAAGTTTGTCCAATTCTTCTTTTAGATGATATCTTTGATAAACTTGATTCCTCTAGGGTTGAACAAATTGTGCGTATTGTGGCTAGTGAAGAGTTTGGGCAGATTTTTTTAACGGATACTAATCGTGATAATTTAGATAAGATATTACGCTCTAACCTATCTGACTTTAAGATATTTTCAGTGAAAAATGGTAACGTTTCATTAGAGGAGGCCACAGATGTTTCGACGTAAAGTTAAACCTTTTTCTGATATACTCAATGAAAGCCTTCGTCAATGGGGCCTTGAGATGCCACTTCTACAGAAGCGGTTAATTGATTCTTGGGAAGAAGTAGTAGGAGAGGCTGTAGGGAAATATACCGGCGAAAAGTTCATAAAGAATCAGACTTTATTTGTAAAGATTTTAAATCCAGCCCTTCGCTATAATCTTTCAATGTCTAGAAGTAGAATTGTTCTTGAACTGAATAAGGCTGTTGGTAGTAATGTTATAAATGATATAAAATTTTATTGAATTTTTTCTTTAATAATCATGTCCAAAATATATAGTAATCTTACCCAACTCATTGGAAAAACGCCTCTACTTGAACTTGGACGTCTTTCTAAAGAAAAGGGTGCAAAAGCTCAAATTATAGCTAAGTTAGAGTGTTTTAATCCAGGCGGTAGCGTTAAGGATAGAACGGCCTTGGGTATGATAGAAGATGCTGAAGAAAAAGCTCTTCTTAGGCCTGGAGGAGTAATTATAGAGCCAACTAGTGGAAACACGGGTATTGGTCTAGCGTGGATCTCTAGGGTAAAAGGCTATAGGACGATTATAGTTATGCCCGATAGCATGAGTAAAGAACGCCAAAGCCTTCTAAAGGCCTTTGGAGCAGAGATTGAGCTTACCCCTGGAAACTTAGGTATGGCAGGGGCTATAAAAAGAGCAAATGAGCTAAAAGAGGAAATTCTAGGTGCAATAATCTTAGGACAGTTTGATAATCCAGCCAATCCCGCTATACATCAGAAAACTACAGCCCAAGAGATTTGGCAAGATACAAGCGGAAGTGTTGATGTTTTTATAGCAAGTGTTGGTACTTCAGGAACTCTTATTGGTGTAGCAAGAGCCCTAAAGGCACTTAATCCACAAATAAAAATCATTGCCGTTGAACCTAAAAAAAGTCCTGTTTTAAGTGGCGGACAGCCAGGTGTACACAAACTTCAAGGTATAGGAGCGGGTTTTATTCCTTCAATATACGAAGAATCAGTTGTCGATGAGATTATCCAAGTTGGAGACGATGAGGCTTTTTTAACAGCACGTGAGGTCGCCTCTATAGAGGGGCTTCTAGTTGGAATATCAAGTGGCGCAGCCCTATGGGCGGCCTTTCATATAGCTAAAGAAGATTCTTATAAGGGTAAAAAAATCGTGGTTCTTCTTCCCGATACGGGAGAACGCTACTTAAGTTGTGACCTTTTTTAAAGAAGACTAGTATTTTTTTCTCTTATAAAAAGAAGAAGTCTTATTCGTCTTTTTCCTGGTGTTGAACCTCCGAACTTATTCTTTTGGCTTGAACTAGATTTTCCCCAGGTTTAGTGCTTTCTGTTACCCACAAGTTACCACCAACAACGGTGTCTCTAGCTATTGTTATGCGCCCTAAGATAGTGGCGTTGCTATACACAATAACGTTATCCTCTAAGATAGGATGACGTGCAATTCCTTTAATTGGATTTCCATCCTTATCAAGCGGGAAACTCTTTGCCCCTAAAGTTACACCCTGATAGAGTTTTACATTGTTTCCTATGATACAAGTAGCACCAATTACTACTCCTGTACCATGGTCAATGGTAAAGTGATGGCCAATTTGTGCAGCAGGATGAATATCTATACCAGTCTCACTATGTGCCATTTCAGTTATAATACGCGGGATGAGAGGTACACCAAGTGAGAGAAGCTCATGGGCTATACGATAATTAGTAATGGCCTTTATTACAGGGTAGCAACTAATAATCTCTCCATAGGACTCTGCAGCAGGATCTCCATTATATGCAGCTTCTACATCCGTTGCTAAAATTTCCCTAAGTCTTGGTAGACTAGAGATAAACATGATAGCAAGGTCTTTTGCACTAGATAGCTCGCGGTCTTGACGTTCAAAGCATAGGCCTGCACGTATCTGCTCTATTAGTAGATTATAAAGACGTTCCACATCTACTCCAATGTGATATTGTAGAGTATGGCTATTTATGGTGTTTTTCCCATAGAATCCAGGGAATAATATAGCCCTTGACAGTTCTATTATCTCGCTTAAGGCTCTACTAGAAGGTAGTGGAGCACCATCTTGGTGCTCATGGAATAGCCCCTTTAATGAACTTGCTTCTGAAAGTTTAACAATGGTTTCGTTTAGTAACGAATTGAGTTTTGATGAATCCATATTTTGTCTTTTTTAATTTTCCTTATCGTTATTAGGTGAGGGGATTTTTGCAGAACTTTCCCTTATTTTAAGTATCATAGGAACAATCTCCTTGTGTATTTTGTTGTCACCATTAATTCTTTTAAGAAGTAGCTCGCAAGCTTTCATACCCATAAGATGAGCTTGATCCATTATCGCAGAAATCTTTGGCGTTACAAAGGCAGAGGATTCTGTTTCGGTAAAACCAATTAGAGCAACATCCTTTGGAATTTTAAGCCCCAAGCTTTTTATAGCATCAAAGGCAGCATATGTGATGATATCGTTAAAAGCTAGAATAGCATCTGGACGGTCTTCTCTCCTAAGTAATTCTATAGTGACCCTATGGGCATAATCATAGTCAATATTTCCATTAATGATTATTGAACGGTCTATTGGTATTGATTTTTCCCTAAGTGCCTCTAGATAACCATGCTTTCTTCTTATTGTCATATCCAAATGCTTAGGACCACCAATAAAAGCTATGCGTTTACTTCCTGTTTCTATAAGGTGTAGAACTGCCTCTTTAGCGGCTTCATCTCCATTGGATACTACCGATGGGAATACGTCCTGCAAACATGTGCGTGCAAAAAACACTAGCGGAATTCTCATATCGCCTATTTTTTTGAAATGCGAATAATCAGTTGTATCTTGGGCTAGACAAGCAATAATGCCTTCAACGTACATTCTTATAAAATTGTCAATGGCATTTTTCTCTCTTACGTGGTCTTCCCTGCTATTGGAAGCAATTACAGCATACCCCATGCTAGTTGCGTAGTCTTCAATTCCGCTAAGTACGGCAGAGTAATAATGGGTTACAAGATTTGGAACTACAACCCCGATAACTCTAGGAGTCTTCCTTCTTAAGCTTTGAGCGAATGGGTTGGGGCGATAATTTAGTTTTTTGGCAAGAGCTTGAACTTTAGAACGCATTTCTGGGCTTATCTCATGGTTACCACGCAAAGCACGGGAGACTGTGGCTATGCTTACCCCTAGGCGCTCGGCTAGCTC
>JAJQAI010000215.1 GCA_021203915.1 Prevotella sp.
ATATTTGCCCTTATATTGGTAATGTGTTGGAGATTTTTCTTCAATAACTTCTTGAGAGGACACGACTTCTTCCTCTTCGTCAAATAGGGAGTTTAAAGGAGGTTGATGTTCAGTGTTGCTACTTTTTTCAAGTCCCTTGTAAAGGCTTTCCCAAGATGAGGAATTTTTCTGAGGAATAGCCATTTGGTTAACATTCTTAAAAGAAGTGGCTTTAAAAGGATCATATTGAGGATTAATGCCAATGCTTGGCCTAGGAACAGACTTATTTAAAGGATCAAAAACCGGAATATCTATCTTATCCTCACTATCAAAATCTATTTCTTCAAGATTACCAAACTTCCCTATTGCATTCTTAACGGCTGCATTTAAAATTTGCCATACGACTTGTTCATCCTCAAATTTTATCTCCGTCTTCGTAGGGTGGATATTTACATCTATATTTTTAGGATCTACTTGGATATAAATAAAATATGGTACTTGCTCGCCCTGTGGCACAAGGCGCTCAAAAGCCATTGCTATAGCCTTGTGAAAATAAGGATGTCGCATATAACGACCATTAACAAAGAAATATTGATGAGGACATTTTTTTCTTGCTGCCTCTGGCTTACCTACAAAACCTGATATTTTACATATAGTTGTATCAACATCAATGGGTAAAATATCTTGATTTATTTTTTTTCCTAGCACATCAACAATACGTTGTCTTATATTTGAAGCCTTAAGATTTAATGTCTCTATCCCATTGCTAGAAAACGTGAAATTTATATTGGGATAAACTAAAACTATACGCTCAAATGCTGTAAGGATATTGTTTAGCTCTGTGGTATTTGATTTAAGAAATTTTCTTCTAGCCGGAACATTATAAAAAATATTACTAACTCTAAAATTACTCCCTTTAGGGCAAGCGACCAATTCTTGGCTGGTTATCTTTGAGCCAGATATCAAAACACTAGTTCCTAGCTCATCTTCTTGGGTTCTTGTCTTTAATTCTACTTGAGCAATAGCAGCTATTGATGCTAAAGCTTCTCCACGAAAGCCCATTGTTGTAAGAGCAAATAAATCATCAACCTTTTCTATCTTTGATGTTGCATGGCGTTCAAAGCACATTTTTGCATCAGAAGAAGACATCCCTTTCCCATTGTCAATAACCTGTATGGAAGTACGTCCTGCATCTACAACAAGGACGTTTATCATAGTAGCACCTGCATCTATAGAATTTTCCACGAGTTCTTTTACGACTGATGCGGGGCGTTGTATCACCTCACCAGCCGCTATTTGGTTGGCAATAGAATCAGGCAAAAGGTTTATTATATCTTTCATCTTTTTTCTTTTTTAAAAGCTAAGAAGCATTCTCCAAACAAAAACAAGAACTATTACAATTACAACGATAGCTCCAATATTTAGAACAAACCCTTTAGAAAGGCGTTTTTCTTTATGTCTTCTAGCATACTTGGTTGCATTAAGAAAGGTTCCTCTTAAATGGGAGGTGTCATAGCTTTTAGCATCACCTTTTTCAAGACTCTCTTTTGCTCTTTGCTCTATGGCCTTAAGTCTATCCTTGCGCTTATCCACGAACATATATTCATGGTGAAAACCTCTAGGTTTAGGTTGATGAAAAAAACTCATTCTTCCCTCTCTTCTTTTTCCGCTTCTATGGGCTCCTCTTCTATAGTATTACCATCTATATTGTGGACTTCTACAGCTTCGGGGGCCTCTAAATCATTAAACTCAAGTTCTTTTTCAACTTCCTTTTCAAAAGCTTCTTGGTTCAAGGCTTCTACTTCTTCCTCACTTTTTTCGGCCTCCTTTAAAACATCATTTGTAGGGCTATCTAAAGCCTTGCTTATTTGAGAAGATTCTTCATCTAAGTATTCTTCAGTATCCTGTGGCGATGTTTCTTCTACTAAAGTTTCCTCGCCCGAGCCTAAATATTGAAGAGGTGCTTGATGGCGTTTAATTTCTCGTAGCTCCGTTCCGCTTTTCTTCCCTCGCCAATTAAAAATATCTTCTTTATCAAGGGGACGCACATAATCAAACCACGCAAAAGAAGGAAGTTTTGCTTTACTTGGTGGAACTTGAGTAACGGGATACATATTTCCTACGTTCTTAGAAGCCCACATTTTTTGAAGTTGCCTATCCTTCATAAACATACGCATCGTATCGGTTTCTATATAAACCATATCAACATAGGAGCTATCTTTGTCATCCTCTATATAGTAAGATGCTAAGACGTTTCCGATGGCATCAGTTTGACGTATTTCACCATTTTCAAAGTAGCCAAACATCTCGCGTGAGGCAACTTGATTGAAAAAATCCGTATTTGGAATTTTTTCAACCGATAGTGCTTGATTAATAACATGAGAATAATCAATAGTAGAATCTTTTAAGTAGACTTCTATAATCTCGCCTAAAAGTTGGCGGTCGTCACTCCATGTGATTGGATCTTTATACATAGTCATGCAAGAGTCCTTTGTATTGTAGACTAAAGAGTCACAAACTGCTTGAACATCAGTACGATAAGCTCGTACCTTATTATAGCAATGTACTTTACGAAATACCGAGTCGGTATCCATATTGAAGGTGTATACTCTCATAGTATCCGAATGCATGAAAAGAGTATCCTTCTGCGAATAGTCTTTCATAACCGCACGATCAGTAGCAAGGGCAGCTCCCGTTATTTCATTATACCAAAAATACTCACTAGTAAGTTGGTTCTTATTGATTACATCATTATAAATAACATTCTTAAAACCTTCACTTATACCAGTTTTTTCATCATAGAACAAACTATCGCCCGTTAGTTCTTTCCCTTGGTTTTCCAGCGTTGAGCGTTCATATAGACGTGCTCTATCATTTTCAGTATCATAATAACCATCTATGGTAATTATAGTACTTTGGTCTGATATAATCTTAGATGGTCCTACAACGTGAGCCACTGAAGTATTCGTATCATAGAACATTGTGTCTGTCTGCATTGTATACTTGGGATTTTTAAGTGTCACATCGTAATAAAATACAGACTCCCTAGTTTCGGTATCATATTCGCCCCAATCAGATACAAGAGTATTTGTTTTATCAATCATCTTACCGCCTTCAAAGAAATATCCTATACCATAAAGACGATCATAATTGAGGCTATCGGTATAAAGTTTAGTTTGTCTATGGGTCAAGACAACGTTATAGCGGGATTCCGCCATTTGTTCATTACCATCATAATAGGCATAATCACTAAGAAGAGAAAGTGTATCACCTTGATACATTCTCACATTGCTAAATGCTCGAAGAGAATTTGATTCTTGGTAGAAATAGGCGCTATCGCATAAAAGTCTAGCTCCTTTATGAGTAAATTCTACATTGCCATTTAAAACTTGTGCTGTTGGGTTAGAGCCATATTGGTCAAATCTAAGACGATCTGCATGAACTAAATACACACGTTCATCGGTCTTCTCTCGTGGCTTCTTCTTCGTAACCTTTTGCGAATAAGCCACTAAACAAAGACCAAATAGGCCAATAAGAATCAAGGCAATTTGCCGATGTAAAGGGTGTGGCCCGTTTTTTCCATTATTGCCAATCGTCATCTAATCCAACCTTGGTATTCGAAATCGCAATCCTTATAACGGTCATCCATTCTGACATATGTGCTCTTAATTTTATTTTGAATCCACTCTTTGGTAAATTCTTCTTTCCTCTTATTAAGAACGATGTCTTTCATTACTTGGAAGTCCTCTGTTATTGTGGCACGATGCATATCCACTCTAGATTTCAGTTTAACGATGACACACTCAAGTTTGCCGTTAGCCTCACTTGTCATCATAAACGGATCAGATACCTCGTCCACCTTTAGGGTATCTACAACTCTGGCTATCTCTGAAGGTAGGTCACGCATTTGAAATTTACTAGTGCGCCCTATTTCAGTAAAATTCGACATTAGCCCATTATTGTTACGGGTATCTTTATCATCGGAAAGAAAAGATGCTGCTTCCTCAAAGGTAAATTGTCCAGCGCGTATATCCCTAGCAAGAGAATCTAGCTGCGTTGTAGCCTTTTGGATTGCCTCTTGAGAAACAACGGGTTTTCTTAATATATGACGTACCTTTATTTTATCACCACGCTTGTCAATTAGTTGTATTATATGGTATCCAAATTCCGTTTCTACTATCTTAGATATTTTCTTAGGATCAGTAAGATTAAAGGCTACGTTAGCAAAAGCTGGGTCCAATAATCCTCTACCAACATAATCCTCAAACTCTCCTCCTTGGCGGGCTGTTCCTGGGTCTTCGGAATATAGTCTAGCTAAAGTGGCAAAAGAAGTCTCACCATTTGTTACTCTTTCGGTATACTCACGCAATTGGTCTTTTACTCGATCTATTTCAGTCTGATCCACTCTAGGTAAACGCGTGATAATTTCTACTTCTACTTCGGTTGGAACCATAGGTAAGCTATCTTCGGGGAGTGCACTAAAATATTTTCTTACGTCAGCAGGAGAGATGGTAATATCCTCCACGAGTTTTTCCTTTTCTCTATCTATGAGTAAACGATTACGGAAGTCATCATAAAGTTGCAAGCGCATCTCGGGGATGGTACTTTTCTTATACTCCTCAAGCCTTTCTCTGCTACCATCAACCATTTGAAGCCAATAGTTTATTTGACGTTCCACACTTTGGGATATCTCTGTCTCGCTAACCTCAATACTATCTATTTCAGCTTGATTTAGGAAAAGTTTTTGAATTGCAAGCTGCTCTGGAATAACGCAATCTGGGTCACCATTCCACTTAATGCCTTCCATTTCACTCTGCATACGCACTGTTTCAACATCAGAAAGAAGTATAGGAGCATCGCCAACAACCCATATCACCTCATCAATAATGCTACTTGGATTAGCTTGCTCAGCTTTTACCGTATCTCGTTCTATAATAGAATCCTCAACTACAATTGTATCATGAGCTTTTAGGTTCACTAATGAGTCGACAATATCAAAAGTGTCCATCTTTACCTCAGAGTCCTCTTTGGTGATTGAATCCGCCAAAGTCTCATCCACATCATCCTTTTGGCTAAACATCAAAGGTCTTGCACCAATGGAAAGAAGAAAGGCTGACAAAAATATAACGCCCCAAAATACCCTATACGTTTTTTTCATTCCTCTTTATGGTTATTAACTGTACTAAGTACCTCATAATCTATTTCAACAGGATACTTTCGTCTAAGTTCTTCTACCCACTGTTTTTCTAACATGTCTTGATAATCAGCAATTACTAAACCGCGCACATCCTCAAAACTCTCTGGACTTTTCTTAAGTAGTTTTCCATAAACGGCATCAATGGGGAAGTCTTTTACAGCAATCGTTGCGGTATCTTTCTTAAAGACCATCTTATCAATGAAAGCATTATCACCCTTTTTGAATATACCTTTCTCAACACGAATTCTTAGTATAGAATCGTTGTTAAATGTCGTGCGGAGTTTCTCTGCCCAATCATTAAAAGGCACATTTTTAACGCAATCCTTTACAGCTTTGACATCATCTTTATTCTTTACGTGATAAACCATTCCTTTATACCTTGGGGAGTCCCAATAATATCTTTTTTTATTCTTTTCGAAGAATTCCTTTAAGCCTTGGGTATCCTCAGAGGCTTTCTCCCAAACGTTGCGATTACTTATCTCATAAAGTAGTAGACCATCGTGATAC
>JAJQAI010000288.1 GCA_021203915.1 Prevotella sp.
AAGGCAAATGATTCTCCAGTTTGGTAAAATAAAGATAGAGAACCAAAAGCTTTGTGAGAAGGTCGATTCGCAGGCTAGCGAAATAAAACTCCTTAAGCAAAAATTAGAGCAGGCCCTTAGGGAAAAAGAAAGTCTCAAGATGGCTAAAATGATGGAAATCAGCGACCAAGATATTGAAGCAGCCAAGCGTAGGGTCGCAGGCCTAATAAGAGATGTAAACAAGTGTATCACGCTACTAAGCGAGAAATAACACGTGGTGATGGCTGGAGAAAAAAAACTATTAAATATAAGACTTCACGTATATGACATGGTCATTCCGGCGAAGGTAGAGGCCGAAAATGAGCCATTTTATCGTAATGCGGCGAAACTTATAACAGACACGGTTAACTCCTATTCTGACGCGTACAAGAAAACGAAAAGTGACAAAGAAATATTGTACATGGCAATGATAGACATTGCCCTACAGTTTGAGCTACTTAAGCAGAACAAAGATACCGAGCCTTATGATAATATTCTCAAGAAAATCACCACGGAAATAGAAGAAGCCTTAGATAAAAAGTGATTTTTTCGTCTGTTGAGCTACTTGGAACGTGATAAAAAAGAGAGAATATTAACAAAAATATATCTACATGATTTTAAATATTGCAATTGCCATAATTGTGGCTCTACTATTTGGTGGGGTCGGTGGCTATGTAATTTTCCGATATGTCATTACAGGAAAATACAAATCCTTAATGGATACCGCTAAAAAAGAAGCGGATGTACTTAAGGAGAAGAAGATTCTAGAGGCTAAGGAAAAACTTCTAAACGAGAAGTCTCAACAAGACAGGGAAATCCAAAGCCGTACACAAAAGATTCAGCAGGCAGAAAACCGCATCAAGCAGCGTGAGATGTCACTTAACCAGCGCCAAGAAGAACTCGGACGCAAGAGAGGGGAAATGGATCAACAACAACAACGCATTGAAAGTGATAAAAAAATTCTTGCCACCAAACGTGCTGAATTAGACAAAATGCAACTGCAGGAACGCGCAAAGCTTGAGGAACTCTCAGGGCTAAGTGCAGAAGAAGCTAAAAATCGTTTAGTTGAAAGCCTTAAAGATGAAGCACGAACTGACGCTGCTAGCTATATCAACGAAATAATGGATGAGGCAAAACTAAACGCCAATGCCCAAGCTAAGAAAATAGTAATTCAGACAATACAACGTGTAGCTACAGAAACTGCTATTGAAAATTCGGTCAGCGTATTTCATATAGAAAATGATGAGGTTAAAGGCCGTATTATTGGTCGTGAGGGACGTAATATTCGTGCTCTTGAGGCAGCTACCGGTGTGGAGATTGTCGTGGATGATACACCTGAGGCGATTGTTATTTCTGCTTTTGACCCGATTAGAAGAGAAGTATGTCGTTTAGCCTTACACCAATTGGTAGCCGATGGAAGAATTCATCCCGCACGCATAGAAGAGGTTGTAGCCAAGGTTAAAAAACAACTTGAGAATGAAATTATAGAAACGGGTAAACGTACGACAATCGATCTTGGTATTCATGGACTGCATCCCGAATTAATACGTATAATAGGAAAAATGAAATACCGCTCAAGCTATGGTCAAAACCTTCTTCAACACGCAAGAGAAACTGCAAATCTATGCGGAGTTATGGCCTCTGAGCTTAATTTGAATCCCAAAAAAGCAAAACGCGCCGGACTACTTCATGACATCGGTAAGGTTCCCGATGAAGAAAGTGAATTGCCACACGCCCTTTATGGGGCTAAGATAGCCGAAAAATACAAGGAAAAACCTGATATCTGCAATGCTATTGGCTCTCACCACGACGAGATGGAAATGAACACTTTGCTAGCTCCAATAGTACAGGTATGCGATGCTATAAGTGGAGCACGCCCAGGAGCTAGAAGAGAAATTGTTGAGGCATATATAAAGCGTCTAAATGATCTTGAGGCTATAGCAATGAGTTATCCTGGAGTGACAAAGACATACGCAATCCAAGCAGGTAGAGAACTTCGTGTTATTGTTGGTGCAGATAAGATGGATGACGTTGAGACAGAAAAGCTTTCAGGCGAGATTGCTCTTAAGATACAAAACGAAATGACTTATCCTGGTCAAGTCAAGATTACTGTAATTAGAGAAACTAGAAGCGTTGCATACGCAAAGTAAGAGATAATCTACAACTTTTGGATTTAAAACAAAGTTTAAAGCGGGCGTATATATATATAAAATAGCGCTCGCTTTATTATTGGAACAGTAAGAGACTTCTTCCACTAATACATTATAGGGTAGTACTATCTTTATCACATTGAGTAATCTAAATATTTACTGGAAACCGTAAAAGATTTTTGGATTCCTATACTTCCTCCCTATATTGATTGTTATTCCCTCATATATATTTATTAGAAGGTTATCGATGAAGAATGGGAAAATACCTATTTATTATGATTGTAAATTAAACATATTATTGTTAATTTTACACCGCGTTTTTATACCCATACGTACATAAAATGCTATTGAAAGCAGAGGCGCAAAAAGTCTGAAAGAAATAGGACTTCTCTATAAGAGAAGAAAAATATTGTTATGAAGAACTACAAAATGTACGAGTCTAGCGATAAGATGATATCTCTTATTGCAGACAACTATAATATACTCCAAAGTCTTGGAAGATTTGGAATAAACTTAGGCTTTGGTGACAAAACAGTGCAAGAGGTTTGCGAACATGAAAATGTTGACACATATACTTTTTTAGCCATAGTAAACTTTTCTATTAACGGGCATCGAGATATTGACGATGCGAGTCGCTTTTCTATTCCAACCCTACTTCACTACCTAGAGGCCTCTCATGAATATTTTCTAAATTTTCAACTACCCGCGATTAGAGAGGGACTTGTTCATGCACTTGATTCAAATGATAATCTTGCTCGCCTTATCATTAAACTTTACGATGAATATGCTCACGAAATAAGACTTCATATGGAATATGAAGAAAAGACTGTTTTCCCATATGTCAATGGTATGCTTAATAATAATGTGGTAGAGTCTTATGATGTTGAAACCTTTTCTAAACATCATGAGCAAATAACGCTCAAGCTAAAGGAACTAAAGAACATCATAATTAAGTATTTGCCAAGTGATATCAAACGCAACAATCAACTAACTACAACCCTATATAATATATACAATAATGAGGAATGGCTTCAGAACCATGCAATGGTTGAGGATTACATATTCCTACCAGCTATAAGACTACTTGAACACAAATATAAACAAGACGATATTACTACAAATATTTCCAAAATGATAAACCAAGGTGCTGATAGTAGTGAAATATTAAGTGATAGAGAGAAGGATGTTATTATAAGTCTTGTACAGGGAATGACCAATAAGGAAATAGCGGACCATCTATTTATTTCTATAAATACAGTAATTACCCATAGACGTAATATTGCACGTAAGCTTCAGATACACAGTCCCGCAGGACTTACTATATATGCGATTGTAAATAACCTAGTTGATATCTCCTCGGTGAAGCTATAAAAATTTAACATCTTTTTAAAAATTTCTTACAATTTAAACGATACGTCGTATCGTTTTTTATTTTATCTTTGCAAACGGAAAAATGAAATAAAAAGAAAACTTTTCCTTTGAAAATTGAAAGAAAGTTTTCCAAAACGGAAAACTTTTTGACCGAGAAAAGAGAAAAAGTTTTCCAAAAACGAATACTTATGGAAATGCGAAACTTCACCATCACCAAGAGAGATGGCAGTTCAGACTGCTTTAGTCTCGACAAAATTATGAACGCAATAATAAAAGCGTTCGCATCAGTTGACGAACCCACAGATCTTGGATGTATCTCAAAAATTTTAAGCCATTTGAATATTGAAGAAGGCATCAAAGTGGAGGACATTCAAAATCAAGTTGAAGAGGCTTTAATGAAAGAGGGTCACTATGGAGTGGCAAAGAGTTTCATGCTTTATCGCCAACGTCACTCTGAAGATAGAGAAACGATGGAGAAAATGAGGTTTCTATCCGAATACTGTGATGCTGTTAACGCTGCAACAGGTTCAAAGTATGATGCAAATGCAAATGTTGAGCACAAAAACATTGCAACTCTTATAGGAGAGCTACCAAAATCTAATTTCATACGTTTAAACCGCAGATTGCTCACCGAGAGAATTAAGAAAATGTACGGCAAAGATTTAGCCGATAAGTACATTAATATGCTCACTGGGCATTTTATTTATAAAAACGATGAAACTAGTTTAGCTAATTATTGCGCATCCATAACCATGTACCCATGGCTAGTTGGTGGAACAACATCCATAGGTGGAAACTCCACTGCTCCAACAAACCTAAAATCATTTTGTGGTGGATTTGTCAACATGGTGTTTATGGTTTCTAGTATGCTTAGTGGAGCATGTGCAACACCAGAGTTCCTTATGTATCTAAATTATTTCTTGGGACTTGAATATGGCAGTGATTATTGGAAGCACGCTGATAAGATTGTAGATCTTTCATTAAAACAGCGTACAATAGATAAGATGGTCACAGACTGTTTCGAGCAGATTGTGTACTCTATTAATCAACCTACGGGTGCTCGTAACTATCAAGCTGTTTTTTGGAATATTGCTTACTACGACAAACCTTATTTTGAGAGCCTTTTCGGTGAATTCTATTTCCCTGATGGAAGTAAACCAGATTGGGAAGGCCTATCATGGCTACAAAAACGCTTCATGAAATGGTTCAACAAGGAACGCATGAAGGCTGTTCTAACATTCCCAGTAGAAACAATGGCTCTTCTAACAGAAAATGGAGACGTTAAAGACAAGGAATGGGGAGACTTTACGGCTGAAATGTATGCTGAGGGCCATTCGTTCTTCACCTATATGAGCGACAATGCTGACTCTTTAAGTTCCTGCTGCCGTCTTAGAAATGAGATTCAAGATAATGGATTTAGCTATACACTTGGTGCAGGTGGTGTATCAACTGGCTCGAAAAGCGTATTAACGATAAATCTAAATCGTTGCATCCAATATGCAGTTAATCACAAGATGGACTATCTAGAATACTTAGAGGAGGTAATAGACCTTGTCCACAAAGTTCAACTAGCATATAACGAGAACCTTAAAGAGTTGCAAAAAAGTGGTATGCTACCACTATTTGATGCTGGATATATAAATATCTCTAGACAATATCTAACGGTAGGAATAAATGGGCTCGTTGAAGCTGCTGAATTCATGGGACTCACAATTACTGACAATCCCGAATACCAAAACTTTGTCCAAGGCATACTTGGACTAATAGAAAAGTTCAATAAGCAATATCGCACAAAAGATGTACTTTTCAACTGCGAAATGATACCAGCGGAAAACGTGGGTGTAAAACATGCTAAGTGGGACAAAGAGGATGGATACTTTGTACCAAGAGATTGCTACAATAGTTATTTCTATATCGTTGAGGATGATAGCCTAAATATCCTTGATAAGTTTAAGCTCCATGGAGAACCATACATAAAGCATCTTACAGGAGGTTCTGCTCTACATATGAACCTAGATGAACATCTCTCCAAAGTTCAATATCGTCAGCTACTCAAGATTGCTGCAGAAGAAGGATGTAACTATTTTACCTTCAATATCCCCAACACCATTT
>JAJQAI010000186.1:0-1621 GCA_021203915.1 Prevotella sp.
CTCTAGGCGGTATTTATTGGTTCCAACAATTACCTGTGAACCACTATCAATACGAGCTTGGGTACGGGCTGCAGCCTCTTCAATTCTCATTTTAGGAACGCCCGTTTCGATGGCCTTAGCCATACCACCTAACTTTTCAATCTCTTGGATGTGCTCCCAAGCCTTATGAGCAAGTTCATTGGTAAGCGATTCAACATAGTATGAACCAGCCCAGGGGTCTATATGCTTACAAATCTTTGTCTCGTTCTGAATATATATCTGAGTATTACGAGCAATACGAGCCGAAAAATCAGTTGGAAGGGCAATAGCCTCATCAAGAGCATTTGTGTGAAGGCTCTGAGTATGACCCAAGGCTGCTGTCATTGCCTCAATACAAGTACGACCAACGTTATTAAATGGATCTTGCTCTGTTAGTGACCATCCAGAGGTCTGAGAGTGCGTACGCAGCATTAGGGACTTAGGGCTCTTAGGATTAAACTGCTTTATAACCTTAGCCCAAAGCATACGAGCAGCACGCATCTTAGCAACCTCCATAAAGTGGTTCATAGATATTCCCCAGAAGAAAGAAAGCCGGGGAGCAAAAGCATCTATATCAATTCCGGCCTTAACACCTGCTCGAACATATTCAAGACCATCGGCAATAGTATAAGCAAGCTCAATATCTGCCGTAGCACCTGCTTCCTGCATATGATAGCCAGAGATGGATATTGAGTTAAACTTAGGCATTAACTCAGAGGTATATCCAAAGATATCACTAATAATCCTCATGGAGAACTGCGGTGGGTAAATATAGGTATTACGCACCATAAACTCTTTTAAGATATCATTTTGAATGGTTCCTGCCATTTCCTCTAAAAGAGCTCCCTGCTCAAGACCCGCTACAATATAAAAGGCCATAACAGGAAGTACTGCTCCGTTCATGGTCATTGAAACGGACATCTTATTAAGTGGTATGCCATTAAAGAGAACCTTCATATTCTCCATCGAGCATATAGATACGCCTGCCTTTCCGACATCACCCACAACACGTGGGTTATCTGGGTCGTAACCACGATGGGTTGGTAGGTCAAAGGCTACCGATAGACCTTTTTGACCACTAGCTAGGTTTCTACGATAGAAAGCATTACTTTCTTCAGCCGTTGAGAAGCCTGCATACTGACGAATAGTCCATGGACGGAAAGGATACATCATACTATAAGGACCACGTAAGAATGGCTCAATACCTGCCGTAAAGTCAAGGTGCTCCATTCCTTCAAGGTCTTCCTTTGTGTATACTGGTTTAACCTCAATGTGTTCAGGTGTTTTCCAGTTGGGCTCTATTTTATTGGCTTTTTGCCAAGAAAGTCCATCTTTGGACTCTATGCCCGAAAATATATCTACTTGACTAAAATCACGTCTCATGGCTTAATCCCCAGTTTTTCGTTATACTCTTTCAAAGTCTCTAGCACGTTTGAGCGAACGTGGATAAAGTTCTCAATGCCCTCGGCTTTAAGGTCTTCCATGCAAGCTGGAGCTCCAGCTACGATAAACATTGCACGGTTATCTAAATACTTAAATGCTGGAAGAGCATACTCTGCATACTCATCATCGCTAGAGCATATAACAACGATATCAGCCCCCA
>JAJQAI010000186.1:1721-5648 GCA_021203915.1 Prevotella sp.
CTTTACAATTGCAAGAAAAGGTAAGAGGCTTTTTACCATCAGAGGTTTCAGTAAAGTTAGGGAATTGATTAGTTCCTAAAAGGAATTCCTTACGCTTTGCAGCAGCGTCATGACGCAACGAGTTAGTAGAATTAATAGCCTGTTGAATTGTTCCTTTTTTAGAAGAGGAAAGAAAACCACCATCTTCTTCTACTTTTAAGAATATCTTCCAAGCCTCTATTGCAAGAGAGTTGGTTAGCTCCTCAATAAAATAGCTTCCTGCACCTGGATCCACAACCTTATCAAAATGACTCTCCTCTTTAAGCAAAAGTTGTTGATTACGTGCTATACGCTCAGAGAAATCATTAGGCGATTCATATACAATGTCAAATGGTCTTACCTCAAGGGAGTGAACACCAGCTAAGGCTGCACTCATAGCCTCAGTCTGAGAACGCAATAGGTTAACATAGCTATCAAAGAGCGTCATATTATACTTTGAGGTGATAGCATGTTGGCACATCTGACAAGAAAGGTCATCCTTTGGTGAGTATTGCTTTACTATCTGAGCCCAAAGCATACGAGAGGCTCTGAACTTAGCCATCTCCATAAAGAAATTCTCTCCTACCCCAAATTGAAACTTAATCTTGCTTGCAGCTAAGTCAGCATCAATGCCTGCATCCGTAAGTAGATTAAGGTATTCATTTCCCCAAGAAAGAGCATAGCCCAGTTCTTGAACGATATATGCTCCTGAATCACTTAAATTGCTAGCACCTACTGTTATACAACGAAAGTTGGGATAGTCTTTTAATGCTTGAACTAAGTTAGTAGCTATGGGTAAAAGATCTTCTATGTCCTTACCGCGCATTAAAAGAGCACCAAGCGGATCCCAAGTAATTGAGCCTACAATCTTAGATTTATCATATCCTTTTTCTTCAAAGTACTTATTAAGTAAACAAGCTAACTCTAGGCTATGACTATAGCAAGTAGAGAAATTTAGCTCTACGCAATCACAATAAATACCATTAAGAAGGGACCAAATAAACTCTTCATTAAGATCACTTGGATTAATTTTAAAACCAAGAGAATCAATACCATGGTCAAGTAAGTCAAGAGCTTTAGCGTTGGCTTTAGAGGCATCTACGACCTCTATAGTCTCTCTTACAAACCACTCATTGCTTGCTTTTTTGTTTCCTCTAACAAAGGGAAACTCGCCTGGAAGAGCCTCGGGTGTTTTTAGATTGTCTAAGTCTTCTCTAAGATAAAAAGGTTGAACCGAGAAGCCTTCATTTGTGCGCCATACAAGGCGTTTATTAAAATCTGCCCCCTTTAAATCAACTTGAATTTTGTCAAGCCACTCTTGTCGTGTGGGGGCCTTAAACTCGGTGAAGAGTTTTTCTCTACATTCCGACATGTTAAGATATTAAATAAGTTTTTTCGAAAAATATCTTCTAAAAAATCGTGTGCAAAGTTACTCTAAATTTTATATATCACGTGAAAAAGATTTTATTTTTCTCAAATGAAACATTCACAACATCACCAATTAATGAAAATACGCCCTAAAAACCCCTCGAAAAAAGAGGAAAGTCTTTAGGACGTATCTAAATTTATAAAGAAATTATTTTAAAAAATCTATTCTTCTTACTTTACGTATTTCTTACCACCTTTGATATATATACCCTTCCCAGGTATACTATTTAAGCGTATACCCTGCAGGTTGTATATTGCATCATCTTCTTTTAAGATCTGCTCATCAATTAGATTTTCCATAATACCTGTAGCTTCGGCATAAGCGGATTCTCCAAGTATATAATACTCCTGAAGTGGATCACCATCCTCGGATTCAAAGATAGCATAACCTGTACCACCTTCAATTGTCTCGCCACTTACTCTATAGAATCCAAGACCTGCATCATCCATACGGAACTCATAGTAACCAATTTCGGAATCACTATCACCTAAGGTTTCATCGCAATATCCTCCATGAATAAGTGAACCATCAAGAGAACTAGCCTCTAGGGATGTAGGAGTAAAAGTTACATTCTTTCCTATAGCATTATAGATAATACCAGTATTAGCAGCTATTCTAGAGCCCGGCTCAAGCTTTTCTACCTTTACTGTATCAGTTTCATTATCATAACCAGTTACCATCCAGGCCGCAACATCATTTGGTATAATCAATGGATAGGTTGTATATATACAATCCCAATACTGTCCAATTTCTGGATTACTTTCAACCTCAATATCAGCTTGGAAAAGATCTCTTGTTATCTTCTTTGAATTTCTAAGATCATAACTTAAGTGAGGAGGCTGGTTATAGCAGCAGTTCTGATTTATTACCTGTGCACGATAATTTAGGTCATCCATTAGGTGAGGAACAGTATAGTCGGTTTCATAATTTGTGGCATTAACAACGAAATAGTATGTGTCATCATCATCATCATAAGTCCAAAGAATAATTTCCTCACGCCAGTCACCTAAGAAATCACCCATAACGCAAGGATTACGCTTAGAGTCATTATTTTCAGTTCCAATTACATAATTACCTCCATTAACTTGTATTCTTTCAAACTGCATAGTGGTTGGGTTAAAGTTTTCTAAAACACTCTTATCATAGTGTTCTTCTGCAAGAGTACCATCCCAGAAAATACGATTGTTAAGTGAGCCATAACCTCCGTGAGTAATAGTATCACTAACAAGAGTTTCATTCCAATCGTACATATCATATGTATAAATTTCTGAATTATATGATGCGCTAGTTTGGAAATAGGATCCTTCAACTTCGGGGTTATGATGCGCCATTACACCACGTCCTGTATCGCTACTTGCTGTTTGATGGAAAATTAGATTTCCTGTCTTAGCATCGTGCATATCGCAACCATATGGACTATCCTCATGAACCATAAATACCTCAAGACCATCATTATCTGGATCAAAATCACCTAAGTGAAGAGCATCACCATGTTTTAGTCCTGTACGATACATTAGAGTTCCATCGCTCTTAAGTGTTGCTGCTCCATAAACTATATCCTGTTTACCATCGCCATCACAGTCTCCAATGCTTATCCAGTGAGCACCCTCACCCCAAAGACCTTGACCAGAGGTTGTGTTTCTACTTACCCAACGTTCTTTAAGCGTTGTTCCATCCCAATCATATGCTCCAACAAATGCTCCACTATAATAACCACGAGCAAATATTGGAGAAGGATTTTTATCCTCACCATCTAACCAAGCAATAGCAGCTAAATAGCGCTCAGAGCGGTTCTGATTAGAATCTCCCCAATAATCTTTTCCTGCAGCATAATCTGTATGATAAGCAATTGTAGCTAATTCAGCTCCTGTTGTTCCATCAAAGACAGAAATATATTCAGGACCTGAGGTCTGCTTTCCATTACCACCTTTAAGATTAGCTGTTGGATCATCACCTTCCATAATTACGTAATTTCCTTGACCATCAATAGTTCCTGGAGCTGTCTTAACCATAAACTCTCCATAGCCATCACCATCAAAGTCCCATGCTATAAACTGCATTGTATGAGCTGAAGCAAAGAAGTTTTGTCCCATATCAATTCTCCAAAGATGTGTTCCATCCATCTTATAGCAATCATAGAATACGTTTGATGTAGAACCAGAACTTGCAGCATCCTTTTCGTTTGACGGACTCCACTTAAGGATAATCTCATACTGTCCATCTCCATCCATATCGCAGAAGGATGCATCATTAGGAGTGTAAGAAGCTCCAAGTCCTGATGGATCGGTTGGAGGACCATCTGTAATTGGAATATATAGTGTCTGATTATCCCAAGTCTTATCGCTTACATCAGTTTCTATAACTGCACCCGAAGCATCTAAAACTTCAAGTTTATAATAGTTTTCGGCTGTTCCATCTGGATCTAGATAGTTTGTCTTTCCAGAGATAAGATTGCCTCCATTTACTTCTTCATCTTGAGA
>JAJQAI010000024.1 GCA_021203915.1 Prevotella sp.
CTTTTTTAAGAGATATAACTTTAATTGGGGGAGGGAACTAAAAAGTTCTTTCCCCCAAATTGTTGTTCTTTTTCGTTAAAAATTCAATATAAAAATTGGATTTGTAGATACAAGAAAATTCTTATAGCTTATTAGTGCTATCTTTGGCGTAGTTTTTTAAGACCCTTAAAAAGATTTCATAATTTTCAAATCATTATATGTATAAATCAATTTTAGTTAAGCATGAGGGCGGCAAAGCGCCGTGCTTATGCGTTAGAGGGAGTGCGGCTTTTTCTCATTTAGAGGGTAAGCAAAAAAACACTCAAAACAGTTCCTTTAACTCAGAATCTTTTTCCCTTAAGGCCTCGGATTTTCTTCCCCAAAGAAGTAGACCCATAAGGTTCAAACATTTTACTCGGAAAGGGTATGCCTTGTTTGCTTGTTTGGGTAAGGAGGTTATCATTGGAGTCCTTACCGTTGCAACTTTAACACATGCTAAAGCAAGTGGAATTAGTGTTCATCTTGAAAAAGCAAGTGACTCGGTCCAAAATGGCCGTAGTCTAAAAGTAACTCAAGAAGGTGGTGTTGAAAATAAAGATGATTGTTTAGCGCTACCCAAAAATCTTACACCTAAAGAGGATGAGGATACTCTTGGGGCAACTAGAGATAGTGTCTTTGAAGAAACGGGGCCTCAGGTGATGCTCTCCGAGGTAGGAATCTTAGGCTCGCGCGTGCCAATGCCTGGACAAAACGCTGTAAGGATGGTAACCATTTTAGATGAGAAAACCATACAATCAAGGGCCGCACAAAGCGTTAATGATGTGCTAAAGAATCTTTCTAGCGTTGATGTTAGGCAACGAGGACCCATAGGTCAACAAGCCGATATTGGAATAAGGGGAGGTACATCTGAACACGTTGCACTGCTACTTGATGGGGTAAATATTTGTGACCCACAGACTGCGCACAATGCTATGGATTTGCCCGTTGATGTAATGGAGATTGATAAAATCTTGGTTACTGAAGGTCCAGCTTCTAGAGCATATGGAGCATCAGCCCTTTTAGGAGCTATCAATTTTATTACCTTAGAGCCAAGAGAAAACAACTTGTCTTTAAAAGCGGAAGGAGGCTCTTTTGGTTATGCGTCTTTAAATGCGCGAGTGGCTTTATGTGAAGGTTTATGGGGTAATTCTTTAAGTGTTGGTTATTCTCGAAGTGATGGATATTCTCGCTCTAAAGAAGGTCGGCTCAATTCGGATTTTGAAAACTTTAGAGCATTTTACAAGGGCCAGTATGAAGATAGTCTTATCAGAATTTCATGGCATGCGGGTATGAGCTTAAAAGGCTGGGGCTCCTCTACTTTTTACAGCGTGCTATCAGATGAGCAATATGAACGTACCGTAAAGTATTATACAGCACTTAAGGCTGAAACAAAAAAAGGAAAAGTAAGATTTTCTCCTACAGTATATTGGAATAGATTCCATGACCGTTATGAATTTTATCGCTCTAATCCAGAGACTTCACCATATAATTACAATCGAACAGATATTTTAGGTATAGGGCTTAATACTTATATGGACTGGGCATTTGGTCGCACTGTTTTGGCTGCAGATTTTCGCTCTGAATTGCTTAGAAGTAGCAACCTAGGAGAGCCACTTAAAAGGCCAATAAAGATAAAAGGTACCGATAAGGATTATACTTTAGGTCTTGATAGAACCAATATTAGTATCTGTTTAGAACATAACGTTAACCTAAGATGGTTTAACGTTTCATTAGGATTAGTTGGGGTAAAAAATACTTGGAGCGATATGCCTTTTAAAGTTTACCCAGGTCTTGATGTAAGCTATTCACCCTTTGATGACTTAAGGATATTTGCATCTTACAACTCCTCGCTAAGAATGCCTTCATATACCGAACTTTACTACTCTGTTGATGGCCATAAAGCAGATAAACATCTTTCTGCGGAAGAGATGTTTTCCTTTGAGACAGGTGTCCGTTATATTTTGGGCCCATTTAAAGCTCAACTAAAACTTTTTCTTAACAGAGGTCATAATATGATTGATTGGATAATGGATACCTCATTAAAAGAAGATGCTCAATGGGAATCAGTCAATCATGCCAAAATAACAGCTTTAGGTACGGAGGTTTCCCTTAATCTTGACCTTGAAAAACTTTTTTCCTTTCAGCGTATATTAAGCCAGGTGGGTCTTGCTTATGGGTATATAGATCAAAGCCAAAAAAGGCAGCCTCAAATACAATCTTTATATGCCCTAGAGTATCTAAGGCATAAACTTACAGCAATGCTTGCCCTAAAGATTATAAAAGACTTGGGGTTTAATATTAATTGTCGCTATCAATACCGTGAAGGAACATATACCGATATTGATGCCATCATGCACAAATATAAACCTTATTTTATCACCGATGTTAAACTATCCTTTGATAAGAGAAGGTATTCTTTATATATGGAAGCAAACAACCTGTTTTCTAAGCGATATGTAGATTATGGAAATGTAGAAGAGCCTGGTATATGGGTTACTATAGGAGCTAAGTACAATATGAGATTTTAGAAGAAAAGTTACGCTTGTTGCTGTGCAGGCATTTTCTATCCATCATACTTTGTAGGGTCATTAATGCCTGCACAGCTAAATGCTTCTTTTCTTTCAAGACAGGTTGCACATACTCCACAATGATTTTCACCACCTTTATAGCAACTCCATGTTTGAGCATAATCAATCTCTAGAAATTTTCCCTTTTTGGCAATATCTGTTTTAGAAAGAAAAGTATATGGAGCAAGGATTTTTATTTTGGCGGTAGTTCCTAATGTTGAAGCTAAGTTGAAACTTTCTATAAACTCTGCTCTACAGTCAGGATATATCTCATGGTCTCCACCATGGTTGGCTATCATAACAAAATCTAAGCCTTCACTTTCTGCAATTCCTATTGCTATTGATAGCATTATGCCATTGCGAAAAGGTACTACTGTTGATGAGAGGTTCTCTTTAGAATATTTTCCTTCAGGAATAGCCTTGGCTCCTTCTAAAAGCGAGCTCTTAAAATACTGTTTGATAAAGCCTAACTCAATCATCAAGTGTTTTATACCTAGTTTTTCGCAATGTAACTTGGCAAAGGCAATTTCCTTTGAGTTATGGTTGGCGCCATAGGAAAAGGATATTCCTAGAGCTATTCTTTCCTTCATCTCGTAAAGTAACGTAATGCTATCCATACCGCCACTTACAATGATTATAGAATCTTTTTTCTTTTCTCTTGACATATAGTTATATGTGTTTCAACGAGCAAAAATACTTAAAATCATCTGTAATCATGCAACTTATAGAATATAAAATAGATTCAAGTTGCAGGAGAAAAAGAACTTGAAAATAAAGGACGCTCTTCCTACTTTATCAGCATATTTTTGATTATCTTTGCATAGCTGATTATAACTAAGGTAAGAAATTGTATTTTAATAAGGTAATAATATGAAAATCGAACAATTTAATTTTTCTGCAAAGAAGGCAATAGTACGCGTAGACTTTAATGTGCCTCTTGATGAAAATGGTAACGTGACTGACGAAACACGTATAGTTGGTGCTATGCCAACCTTGAAGAAGATTCTTTCTGATGGTGGTAGTATTATAATGATGAGCCACATGGGAAAGCCTAAAGGAAAGCCAAATCCTTCGTTGTCACTAAAACAAATAGTATCAGTTGTATCCAAACACCTCGGCCGAGAGGTTAGTTTTGCTCCTGATTGTCAAAATGCAACATCTGAGGTTCAAGCTTTAAAGCCTGGAGATGCTCTTCTACTTGAGAATCTTCGTTTTTATCCTGAGGAAGAAGGTAAACCCGTTGGCGTTGAGAAAGGTACACCTGAGTATGATGAGGCTGCTGCAGCTATGAAGATCTCTCAAAAAGAATTTGCTAAGAAGCTAGCTTCTTATGCTGACTGCTACGTTATGGATGCTTTTGGTACCGCTCATCGTAAGCATGCTTCTACTGCAGTAATAGATGAATATTTTGATAAGGATCATAGGATGCTCGGACTTCTTATGGAAAAGGAAGTTCAAGCTGTTGATAACATACTTGGAAACATCAAGCGCCCATTCACAGCTATTATGGGTGGTTCTAAAGTTTCCACAAAAATTGGAATTATTGATAATCTGCTAGGTAAAGTGGATAATCTAATTCTTTGTGGTGGAATGACTTATACTTTTGCTAAGGCAATGGGCGGAGAAGTCGGAAATTCCATTTGTGAGGAGGATAAACTAGATGTCGCTCTTGAGGTTATACGCAAGGCTAAGGAAAACAATGTAAATCTTGTGCTTGGAACTGATTGTATAGCAGCAGATAGTTTTTCTAATGATGCTGCCACACAGGTATGTATGGCAAATGCCATTCCTGAAGGTTGGGAAGGACTTGATGCTGGTCCAGAGACTCGCAAGGCTTTTGCTGCAGCTATAAGAGGCGCTAAGACTATATTGTGGAATGGTCCTGCAGGTGTTTTCGAGTTTGATAACTTTACAGGTGGATCTAAAGCTATTGCTGATGCTATTGCTGAGGCAACTCAAGCAGGTGCATTTTCACTCATCGGAGGAGGAGATTCAGTTGCTTGTATAAATAAGTTTGGTATGGCCGACAAGGTTTCATACATTTCAACTGGTGGAGGAGCCTTGCTAGAAGCTATAGAAGGTAAGATACTCCCCGGTGTAGCTGCTATAGAAGCTTAAGGAACAATTTTTAAAGCACTACAAAGTGCTTAAATATAAACAAAATACAATGGGCGTGCCTTTAAAAGCGCGCCCATTGTATTATAAAGTACTTAAATAAATATCTTATTTAGTCCCTACCAATTATTTTCCAAATAATAGCACTGCAAATTGCTCCAACAAATGGTGCAACGATAAAGAGCCATAGTTGTGAAAGAGCAACGCCACCATCAAATATAGCTGGTCCAATACTACGAGCAGGGTTAACAGATGTTCCTGTAATTGGAATACATACGATGTGAACAAGTACAAGTGCCAAACCAATAGCTAGACCTGCAAAGTTTCCAGCACCTTTCTTTTCATCTGTAGTACCAAGTACTACGAGTACAAATACGCATGTAAATATTGCCTCTGCTAAGAATGCATGTAAAGTTTGGCCATCAGCGTATGTGTTAGCGCCTGTTTCTGTAGGTCCACATGGAGAACCTGTAGTCAATAGGAGGTAAATGATAGCAGAACCAATGATAGCTCCAATAACTTGGAATATCATATACATAATGGCATCTTTACCACTCATTCTGCCTGAGAGTAAAACACCCAGTGTAATTGCAGGGTTGATATGGCAACCAGAAATACCACCGATAGTGTAGGCCATTACAACAACTGACAATCCAAATGCTAGAGCAACGCCCAAAGTTCCTACACCAGCGCCACAAGCGTCTGCTGCATTACCAGCGAATACGGCACTTCCGCATCCCATGAGGACGAGAACCATCGTCCCGACTAATTCAGCTAAATACTTTTTCATGACAATTATTTTTTAGAAGCTGCTAGAGAGGCCTTACGGAACTCCTTCATTAGTTTTTCTATCTGCAAGGAAACCTTGCGGGCGCGCATACCAGCTGCCTTGTTACCATTCTCACTCTGTGCTCCTGCGTCCTTTATGAAAGCTGCAGTAG
>JAJQAI010000313.1 GCA_021203915.1 Prevotella sp.
ACTTACTTTAGATCGTTTATTGTTGCTTTTATAGATGCAATCTTATCAATAGAGTCTTGAAGTTTTTTTCTTTCTAGAGCAACAACTTCCTTAGGAGCATTAGAAACGAATTTTTCGTTTCCAAGCTTTTTTTCTATACTTTGTTTGAAAGCCTCAAGATGAGAGAGTTGAGCGGTAAGTTTTTCTTTTTCTAAATCCTTATCGACCATGCCTTCTAAAGGTACAATATATTCTGAAGTTCCAATTAAGAACTTAACCCCTTGATAAGAAGCATCTTTAGATAAAGAAACCTCACTTAGATTAGCCATTTTAATGGTGATGCTATCGAAAGAAGAGAGCTTATTATTTCCTAGCGCTATAAGCTTTAGGCTCTCTTTTTGAGATATACTCTTTTGATTTCTTATCGTCCTAATATTTGAGATAAGGAGTTTTACATTTTCTATATCATTAACTAATGCTTTATCCTCTTTAGTAGGACTTTGTATCTCAATCTTATCACGCATTATGCTTTCACCCGTCTTTCGCTCGAGGATATGTTGCCAAAGTTCTTCGGTTATAAATGGCATAAAGGGGTGAAGAAGTTTAAGTAGCTCGGTAAAAAAGCCTATGGTCATTTGATAGGTCTTATAGTCAATTGGCTCCCCAAATTTGGGCTTTATCATTTCAAGATACCAACTAGAGAATTCATCCCAGAAAAGTAGATAAACGGCCATAAGGGCTTCCGATAGACGATATTTTTTAAACATATTATCTACCTCAAAGGATGTTATCCTAAGCTTGGCTTCAAACCACTCACACGCAATTCTGCATATTTCAGGTTGCTCAGTATCTTTTACTTGCCAACCCTTTATTAAACGGAATGAATTCCAAATCTTATTGTTAAAGTTACGACCTTGCTCGCAGAGATTTTCATCGAATAATATATCATTACCTGCTGGGGCACTTAGCATCATTCCCATACGTACTCCATCGGCACCGAACTTTTCTATTAGTTCTATTGGGTCTGGGCTATTGCCAAGACTCTTGCTCATCTTTCTTCCTAACTTATCACGTACAATTCCAGTGAAATATACGTTTTTGAAAGGGAAAGTGCCTTTGTACTCATATCCGGCCATAATCATGCGTGCAACCCAGAAAAAGATAATATCTGGAGCTGTAACAAGGTCAGAAGTAGGGTAGTAGTACTTAATATCCTCGTTATCAGGATTGTTAATGCCATCGAATACAGAAATTGGCCATAACCAGGAGGAGAACCATGTATCAAGGCAATCTTCATCTTGACGTAGGTCCTCTTTCTTTAACCCACTCATACCATCTTTTTCTCTAGCTTTTTCTAGAGCCTTATCTATATTCTGGGCTACTACAATGCTTCCATCGGGTAGATAATAAGCTGGTATTCTATGACCCCACCATAGTTGTCTACTTATACACCAGTCTTTGATGTTTTCCATCCAATAGCGGTATATATTTTTGTATTTTGTGGGGTGGAACTTTATCTCGTCGGTCATAACGGCTGGTAGTGCCATATCAGCAAAATGTTTCATGCTTAGGAACCATTGTGTTGAAAGCTTTGGCTCTATTGGAACACTGGTACGTTCAGAGTATCCAACTTTGTTTTCGTAAGCCTCAACCTTTTCCATAAGGTTAGCTTTTTTTAGATCCTCTTCAATCTTAGAGCGGACTTCCATACGGTCCATACCTACGTATAGTACAGCCTCTTTAGACATTGTTCCATCATCGTTGAAGATGTCAATTACCTCCAGATTATGTTTTATACCTAGAGCATGGTCGTTTATATCATGAGCTGGGGTTACCTTTAGACAGCCAGTACCAAATTCTATATCTACATAGTCATCCTCTATGATAGGAACGCTTCTATTAACTAGCGGAACAATAACGTGTTTACCCTTAAGCCAAGAGTTTTTTTCGTCATTTGGATTGATACATACTGCCGTATCACCCATTATTGTTTCAGGACGCGTAGTAGCTACAACAGCGTATTTTGTAGGGTCTTCCTCTAAAAAGTAACGAAGATAGTAGAGCTTGCTATGTTCTTCCCTGTATATTACCTCTTCATCACTTAAAGCAGTTTTAGCCTTAGGATCCCAATTCACCATACGCGCGCCTCTATAGATAAGTCCCTTATCATATAGGTCACAGAAAACTTTAATGACACCCTCGGAGCGTTTTTCATCCATTGTGAATGCAGTACGATCCCAATCGCAGCTTGCACCAAGTCTACGGAGTTGTTTCAAGATTATTCCTCCATGCTCATGAGTCCAATCCCAAGCGTGAGTAAGAAATTCTTCCCTTGTTAAATCGGTCTTCTTAATACCTTGTGAAGAAAGCTTAGCTACTACTTTTGCTTCCGTTGCTATTGAGGCATGATCAGTACCCGGAACCCAACATGCATTTTTTCCCATCATACGTGCATGTCTTACTAAGATGTCCTGTATGGTATTGTTTAGCATGTGTCCCATATGAAGTACACCAGTAACGTTTGGTGGTGGTATCACAATAGTATATGGTTCACTTTCGTCTGGCTCGCTGTGAAACAGCTTGTTATCCAACCAATATTGGTACCATCTTGACTCTACGTCTTTAGGGTCATATTTGCTTGCGAGTTCCATTTTTTTAGTTAATTTTTTTGGGTAAAAAAGCGATGCAAAATTACAAAATATCCGCTGAATTTATATACTTTTGCATAAAATTAAGTTTTATGCACACAAGGGAAGAAAAATTGGAAGCCTTTGGGAGGTTGCTTGATGTTTTAGATACTCTTAGAGAAAAGTGTCCATGGGATAGAAAGCAGACTTTTGAAAGTTTAAGGCCCAATACCATAGAAGAGACGTACGAGCTTTGTGATGCAATAATTAAGGATGACAAAAAAAATATATGTAAAGAATTAGGTGATGTTCTTCTTCACGTATGTTTTTATGCTCTAATAGGTAGCGAAACCCAAGATTTTGATATTGCTGATGTTTGCAATCATCAGGCTGATAAACTTATTTTTCGTCATCCCCATGTTTATGGCGGGGTAAAGGCTGACACCTCTGAGGAGGTTCTTCAGAATTGGGAACAAATAAAAATGAAGGAAAAAGATGGTAATAAGACTATCCTTTCTGGTGTCCCCAAGGCTTTACCATCAATTATAAAAGCTTTTAGAATTCAAGAGAAAGCCTCAAATGTAGGCTTTGATTGGGAAGAAAAAAAGGACGTTTGGGCTAAAGTCCATGAGGAGCTCTCAGAGCTTGAGGCTGAAATTTTAAAAGGCGATAATAAGGGTATTGAGCAAGAGTTTGGTGACTTCTTATTTAGTCTTATTAATGCTGCTCGTCTTTATGGCATAAACCCAGATACAGCCCTTGATTTTACAAATGAAAAGTTTA
Source organism: Prevotella sp. (assembly GCA_021203915.1). Lineage (GTDB taxonomy): Bacteria > Bacteroidota > Bacteroidia > Bacteroidales > Bacteroidaceae > Prevotella. The sequence continues at coordinate 3,390 of JAJQAI010000313.1, forward strand.
TCCGTAGATTTAACTTTATTGAGGAGTCCTCAAAGAAAATGGGCAAACCTTTAAAGGAAATGACTCTAGAAGAGATGGATAAACTTTGGGTGGAGGCAAAACAAATGGAAAAACCAATTTAAAAAATATTATCATGAATAAAAAAGTATTTTCTATGTTCATTGCTTCAATGCTTTTAGCATTGATAGCTGGATGTAAGCAAGACAAACCTCAGGCAGAGTCTAATGATGAATCTTCAGAGGAATTCGTTTCTGATAGCACAGTTTATGGTAGATGTGGTGATGGAACTACAATGCATCATTTGGAACTTATAACCGATAAAGGAGACACCATCGGCTATAATACGTTCGATTCTGATACTGAAACCAGCGAAATGGCAGGTGGTATGCACGTTGGTGACCGCTTAGCAGTTATCGGAGTTATGGGAGATGATAGTATTATGTATTATAGAAAGTGTATCAACCTTACTTCACTGTTTGGTAAGTGGGCAGGTTTAGATAGAACATTTGAAATTAAAGAAGGTGGTGTAGTAGAGAGTGCTGCCAACGAAAATAAGCCATATACCGAATGGAGAATTCTAAATGGCCACTTAGTTCTATCAATGGATACCTTTGATATATACATACTTGGATCCGATTCTATGTACTTAGAGAATAAGGATGGAATATACGGATACAAGCGTCTAACTAAAGAACAGTAAGCTTTTATTTTTACTTATGTTACCTTTTAAGGTACATATTCTTGGATGCGGAAGCGCTTTACCAACACCAAAGCATTTTGCCTCCTCACAAGTCGTGGAGATAAGGGGGAAGATGTTTTTAATCGACTGTGGTGAGGGAACTCAGGTTCAACTTAGACAGTCAAAGATTAACTTTTCAAAAATATCTTCAGTTTTTATCTCCCACCTCCATGGCGACCATTGTTTTGGAGTGATAGGCCTTATATCTACTTTTGGTATGCTTGGTAGAGTAGCTCCCCTTCATATCTATGCCCATAAGGATTTTGAAAGAATTCTTCTTTTAGAGATTGAATTTTTTTGTAGTGGTTTGGAATATGAAGTCATATTCCATGAAATCGATACCTCGGCATCTTCTATAATATATGAAGATAGAAGCCTAACGGTTGAAACAATTCCCTTAGAACATAGAGTTCCTTGTTGTGGCTTCCTCTTTAAAGAAAAGCCTACTCTGCCTCATATTCGTCGTGATATGATTGATTTTTACAATATACCTCTATGTTATTGTAATAATATAAAAAATGGTGAGGATTTTACGCTCCCTGATGGTAAGATAATTCCAAGTTCTTCTCTTACTCGTCCTTCTGATCCACCTAGAAAGTATGCTTATTGCTCGGATACTGCTTATATACCAACCCTTCATAAGCTAATTGATGGAGCAGATTTACTTTATCATGAGTCAACATATTGTGAAGATAAACTTTCTCACGCTAAGATGTATTGTCATTCAACGGCACGCCAAGCTGCAAAAGTAGCTCATGATGCAAATGTAAAAAAACTTATTTTAGGGCATTACTCTGCTAGATATAGTGATGAAGAAGAAATTCTTAAGGAAGCCCAGGAGGTGTTCCCTAACTCTTTCTTAACGCATGAGTTGGATGTATTTGATGTTTAGCGCGCCCAAAAAACTTTTTTCTTTACCGGAGCTTTTCTTCAACCATATTTGTTAGAATGACAAATTCTTCAATTGAGAGTTCTTCTGGTCGTTTTGTCATAATCTCTAGAGAAAAGAAATCACCTTGAAGGGTTTCATCTTTGATTAATTGCTTGAGGGACACTCTTAGCATTTTTCTTCTTTGGTTAAATACAGTCTTTACAACTCTACGGAATAAATCCCAATTACATCCAAGATCTTTTACATCGTTTCTTGATAAACGTATTACGGCACTTTTTACCTTAGGTGGGGGATTAAATTCATTTTCATCAACTTGGAAAAGGTATTCAACATTATACCATGCTTGTATAAGTACACTAAGAATACCATAGGCTTTTGTTCCTTTCTTTGATGCTATACGAAGAGCTACCTCATGTTGTATCATCCCAGTGCAGCATGGTATAAGATCTTTATAAGAGAGCATCTTAAAGAAAATCTGAGAAGAAATATCATATGGGTAGTTGCCTGTAAGAACGAAGCTCTTTCCATCGAAAATTTTTGTAAGGTCCATTTTAAGGAAATCATCTCGTATGATATTCTCTTTTAAAG
>JAJQAI010000262.1 GCA_021203915.1 Prevotella sp.
TTGTGGATGAGCCTTAAGGTCAACTAGCAATGAATCTGGTGAGGACATTGTATTGTTTAGATTATCATATAGTCCTCTATCATTAAGAAGAAGTCCAAGCGAGCCTTGAGTGTTGTTTAGCTGGGCTGTAAACTTTTCTACGTTATCAAGGGTTGCATCAACCTTGGCAATGGTTGCGTCTACATCAATTTTATTTATAGATTTAGCCATAGAATGGGTCTCTTGCAAAATACCATTTGTATGGTTTATCATTCCAGGGAGTTCATTGCTAGCTGTAGTGAGCAAAGAGTTAAGCTTACCAGTAGTAGCTGTTAAATCCTGGGTAATAGCTTCGACGTTGTGTAGCGACTTTCCAATTGCAGGGTCGGCAATAAGCTCATTTAGACTTCCTAGTATGGAGTCGAGTTTGGGGAGCATACCTTCGATAGTTGGAACCATATCGCTCAACTTTCCTAAGGCTCCATCGTTAACTTTCCCCTCGATGGTTTCACCTGGCTTTATATACTCGCTGGAGTTATGCACTAGGTGAAGATTTACCTTAACATTACCTAACATATCACTTTCAATCTCAGCGCAACTGCCCTTTGGTAAGTGAAGATTATCGTTTAGGTCAACAGCAACTATAATATCACCGGGCTTATCATAATTGAAATCTATTTTCTTAACGATACCTACCTTAAATCCATCGGCATATATAGGACTTGATGTACCTAGTCCACTTATATCAGAAAATGTGATATAATACCTATTTGCCTTTGAGAATAAATCCCTTCCCTTTAGGTAGTTCATACCGAAATAAAGAATTACTAGCCCCATGATGGCTACTAGCGCAATTTTAACTTCTTTTCTCATAGCGTTATTTCTTACTTGACTTAAATTCACTTATTGCTTGGTTGACATCCATTTTCTCCCCATTCTTAAATGCAACGATGAAAGATTCTGGGAAGCTATCCAAAATAGACTTTCTTAGACGATAGATCTCATTATAGTTGGTGGATGCTCCATATGTATATTTTATAAATCCGTTTTCAGTGTATGACTCAATGTTCCCGAGTCCTTTAAACTGCGAACTCCCTTGAGGAATCTCTTTACTAACAGCTAGTATTTGTATCTTAAATACAGGGCTATCAGTTAAAGTTTTATCCTCCTTAGAAGAACCGATGGAAGTCTTTTCCTTTGTAGTGTTCTCGGTCTCTTGCTTTGAGGTCTGCTTTGTAGTTTGACTAGAAGTAGGGCTTTCTTGGCTTACAGTCTCTGTTTGTGTGGTTTTCTTTGAAGAAGACTTTTTTGAAGACTTTGAAGAAGAGCTACTAGAAGTTAAAGTATGATTTTTTTTATACTCTTGGAAGGCTTGATAAATGCCATAGGCTAGCTTATCCACATTTGACTTATTGTTAAGGAAATTTTCCTCGTCAGGTGTTGTGATAAAGCCAAGCTCTATTAAACAGGCAGGCATCGAGGTCTCTCTAAGCACTAAAAAGACATCTTGTTTTACGCCCTTATCTTCACGGCCAGCAGAAGCACATACATACTTTTGCACATATTTTGCAAGCTCAATGCTTTGCTCCATATTCTTGTCATGCATAAACTCGAACATTATCGTACTCTCAGGAGACTTAGGATCATAGCCTTCATAGTGCTCTTGATAGTTTTCCTCTATCATAATGACAGAGTTCTCGCGTTTAGCTGCCGAGAGTTTTTCATCCGAGCGACGCATACCCATTGTGTAGGTCTCAAGTCCACGTGCTATGCGTCCTGCCGGAACTGCATTAGTGTGGATGGAAATGAACACATCAGCCTTGTTTTTGTTGGCAATCGTTGCTCGCTCGTGTAGCGGGATAAACACGTCCGTCTTGCGCGTGTAAATTACATTTACATCAGGACAGTTCTTTTCGACCAACTGACCAAAGGCTAAAGCCACGCTAAGATTAATGTTCTTTTCTAAAGAGTAAGACCCTTTTGCTCCCGCATCATGGCCACCATGTCCAGCATCGATAACTAGCGTAAAGGTTTTCTCTGCACCCTGGGAAATGCTAGAGGCTAAAACCAAAGCCATAAGAATCAATACTAGTTTTTTGGCCATCCGTCTAGTCAAATTTTCTTTTCTAAAGCACAAAGATAATACTTTCTTTATCAGTGGAGGTATCTCTAGGGGAGTTTTTTTCTCTTTTTCACTTAACAAGCTCTAGGGTTACCTTAGCACTTTGAAGATCGCCTTTTACCGGAGGCGAAAGTTTTTCTATAGTTATTTCTAGTTCCAGAACTTTAGGAATTTCTTTAAAAATCCTTTTGCCAATCCTATAGGCTAAATTTTCTATTAGATTCCCCGGGATCTTCATCTCAAGAGAAATAAGCTCTAGGATTTTTTGATAGTCAACACTTAAGGTTATATCATCTAAGGGAACACCTAGCTCTATATCACACTTTGCTTTAAGCGAAACCAAGAACTCTCCTCCAACTTTTTTTTCTTGGGGTAATACCCCGTGGAAAGCATAAAAGTGAACGTTCTCTAGGCTAATGTAACTTGCTTTAATCTTCATAAAAACATGCCTTATCCACAACGTGAGCTTCCACAGTTCTTACATATTAGACAGCCTTCTTGATATACTAGCGTGGCTTGTCCGCAGGCGGGACATATCTGTCCTGTAGCCTCAGTCCCATCAACAACGTATTTCTTTAAGGCGCGTTCAACACCATTTTTCCATGTGTTGATACTCTCACTCTTTAATTGTAGGGAACCAACAAGTTTAATAACATTTTCGATAGGCATTCTATAACGAAGCACCCCAGAGATAAGTTTAGCATAGTTCCAGTATTCGGGATTAAATTTTTCACTTAGTCCCTCAACTGTTGTCTTATATCCACGCTTATTCTCAAATTGGAAGTCATAACGACTCTTGCCATTAGCATCAATTTGCTTTATGATTTTTCCCTTTACTACTGTCTTGGGTAGAACAATACCTTCTTCATCATCCTGAAGACCTGTAAAGATCTCATAGGGATAACCATCTAAAAGACCAACGAACGCCACCCATTTTTCCTTATTGTTTTGGAAACGTACCACATCACACTCAAGCGTCTGAGGACGTACTTCGGTAACCTCCGGATGACGACATAGTGGTAAAGAGGAGGATTTTTCTTCCTTTTTTGTTTCTTTTTGCATTGCAACCATTACACCAGAGCGTGAGCCATCACGATAAACTGTACAGCCTTTGCATCCAGAGCGCCATGCCTCAACATAAAGACGGTTAACAAGCTCTTCATCAACGGTTGAGGGTAGGTTTATCGTTACACTAATGCTATGGTCCACCCATTTTTGAATGGCTCCTTGCATTCTAACTTTCATAAGATAGTCTACATCGTTTGCCGTTGCTTTATAATAAGGTGAACGCTGTTGAAGGCTTAAAAGTTCTTCCTCTGTAAAATCCTTTCTTGGCTTTATACCTTGAGCCTTCATCCACTCAATAAACTTTTTGTGATAAACGATGTACTCCTCAAAGGTATCTCCAACCTCATCAACAAAGTCCTGCCTGGTTGAATTATCCCCAACGTTGACCTTTCTACGACGTTTGTATACGGGAAGGAAAACGGGTTCTATGCCACTTGTTGTTTGTGTCATAAGACTTGTTGTACCGGTTGGAGCTATTGTAAGACATGCAATATTACGTCTACCAAAGGAAACCATATCTTTATAAAGCTCTGGGTCAGCTTCTTTAATTCTAAGGATGAAAGGATTATTTTCTTCCCGTGAAGCATCATATATTTTAAATGCCCCGCGCTCTTTAGCCAGCTCAACAGATGAGCCGTAAACCTGTAGAGCTAGTGTTTTATGAACTTTGACGGAAAAATCTGTTGCCTCGCTAGTGCCATACCTAAGTCCCATTGCAGCTAACATATCCCCTTCGGCTGTAATACCAACTCCAGTACGACGACCAAGAGAGCTCTTATTCTTAATTTTTTCCCATAAGTGCCACTCTGCTTGCTTAACCTCATCATCTTCTGGATCATTTTTTATCTTATCCATTATAAGGTCAATCTTTTCGAGTTCCATATCCACGATGTCATCCATAATTCTAAGGGCAAGACGGGAATGTTTTTTAAATAGCTCGAAATCAAAATAGGCTTCCTGAGTAAAAGGATTTACTACATAGGAATATAGGTTGATTGAAAGCAGGCGACATGAGTCGTAAGGACAAAGAGGTATTTCTCCACAGGGATTGGTGGATATTGTCTTAAATCCAAGGTCAGCATAACAATCCGGTATGCTTTCCCTTATTATAGTATCCCAAAATAGTACGCCAGGCTCAGCGCTTTTCCAGGCATTGTGAACAATTTTCTCCCATAGTCTTTTTGCAGAAGTTAAGCGTGTGATTTGTGGGGTGTTCCCTTCAACGGGAAATTGTTGCATATAAGGTTCACCATTAATAGCTTTTTGCATAAACTCATCATCAATTCTAACGGAAACATTGGCAGCTGTAATCTTGCCTTCCGTCATTTTTGCATCTATAAAAGATTCACTATCTGGATGCTTTATGCTAACCGAAAGCATTAGTGCCCCACGCCTACCATCTTGAGCTACCTCACGCGTAGAGTTGCTATAGCGTTCCATAAATGGAACTAAACCCGTCGAGGTTAGGGCAGAGTTATTTACCGGAGTTCCTTTGGGTCTAAGATTAGAAAGGTCATGTCCAACACCGCCACGGCGTTTCATTAGTTGTACCTGCTCCTCATCAATTCTCATTACAGCCCCATAGGAGTCCGTTTCACCATCCAAGCCAATTACAAAGCAATTAGAAAGTGAGGCTATTTGATGGTTGTTACCAATGCCAGTCATTGGACTTCCCGCCGGAATAATATATTTAAAGTGGTCTAGTAAAGAAAAGGCCTCCTCTTTGCTTATAGGATTTATATATTTTCTTTCTATACGCTCTATTTCACTAGCAATACGAAGATGCATATCTTTAGGGGTCTTTTCATAGATATTACCCAAACTATCTTTTAATGCATACTTGCTAACCCATACCCTAGCAGCTAATTCATCACCTTTAAAATAATCTAGCGAAGAAGAAAATGCCTCGTCAAAAGAGTAGGTTTTGTTCTCGTTTTCCATAGAAAAAGTTGATTTTTTTTAAAACGTCTTTGCAAAGGTAAAAAAGAAAAATTTAACTGCAAAGTTCCCCCTAAAAGTAATTTATCTATTTGATTTTCCTTACTAATGTTTTCCAAAACGGAAAACTTTTTGCTTTCGCCAACTAAAAAAGTTTACTTTTTCTCTCTGTTGCCAAGTAAGAAAAAGTGAGCACTTTTTAAACGTTCAGGACAATATTGGGCTTTTCTAGATTTTCTTGGAAAAAAGGAAAAAATACGCTAAAAAACCTTGGAAAAGTGGAGGAAATAGTGTATTTTTGCCTTGGAAAAGTGGAAAAACTCCAAGAACATGCTAAGACGGAAGATAGAAAACTATATCAAGAACTACTACGAGACCTCCCGCAACGCCCTGCTCATCACAGGGGCGCGTCAGGTGGGGAAGACCTTCTCCATACGGGAATTCGGCAAGACATTCAAGAGTTTCGTGGAAATCAACTTCATCGACAACCC
>JAJQAI010000200.1 GCA_021203915.1 Prevotella sp.
GTTTAAGGAAAGAGCGGAAGTAATTAAGATTCTCTATCAAGGCCTTGAGATTCACCTCTAAGATTGTCTGATGCACCTTATACTGCAGAAGTTGGGTCAAATAATCAAAATTAAACTTTCTAGAACCTTTAAGAAGAATCACCTCATTAGAGAGTGAAGAATATACCTGGCTTAAGATAAAATCCTCAGTTGTTTCAAAAAAATACTTTTCTTTTACATTAAAGACTTGACTTTGAAGACTTATTTCTTTGCCAATACCAATGAGTTTATCAACTCCACGCTTTAAAAGTAGGTCTGAAACATCACTATATAAGGCTTTAGAATCCTTCCCGCTTTGATAAATATCGCTAAGTATGAGTGTATGCTTACGCTCCTTATTTCGAGAGCGCCTATTCATGAAATCTAAAGCAATATCAAGCGAGTTAACATCGGAATTATAAGAATCATTTATTAAAATGCACCCTTTTTGTCCCTCCTTTACCTCAAGACGCATTGCTACGGGCTCTAATATTTTCATTCTTTGAGCAAGCTTCTCGATTTTCATGCCCAAACTTAAGGCTACAGTAGCTACAGTAATTGAGTTGGCTATTGATGCATCATCTATAAAAGGTAAGGTATACTCCCCTTTTTGATTTTTATATTCAAAACTAATAGTAGTTTGAGCTTCTTGCTTTTTAATGGAAGTTACAAAGAGCGTAACATCCTTTGAAATTTTAGACCATGTGATAAGTTCCCCCTTATAATCACTCTCAAAGATGCATTTTCTTATTACTTGGTCATCATATGGATATACAACCTGTTTAGAATCACTTATTAAGTGGAGTTTCTCATGGCATTTTTCCTCAAGAGAAGAAAAATTTTCTTGATGAGTAGTCCCGATGTTGGTAAGTACACACATCGTAGGCTGAATAATAGCACGAAGTGAAGCCATCTCATTTTTTTGGCTTATGCCAGCCTCAAATATACCTATTTGAGTTTGGTCATTTAGCAACCACACCGAAAGAGGTACACCTATCTGAGAATTGTAACTTCTCGGACTCCTAGTTATAGTGATATCAGGAGAAAGAATCTGATATAGCCACTCCTTAACCATGGTCTTACCATTACTTCCTGTAATACCAATTATAGGTATATCAAACTCTTCTCTATGACGTTCAGAAAGTCTTTGTAAAGCCTTTAGAGAAGATTGTACCTTTAGAAAACAAGCACCTGGAAGTTTTCCTTGATAAGCTTTAGGTAGAGTCTCTACCACAAAACAACGTACTCCTCTACGATAAAGGTCTGGGATATAATTGTGACCATCATTACGATTAGAACTTAAGGCAAAGAAAAGTGTCTCTTGGGGGAAGCATAGGCTACGGCTATCGGTTAGTAACCAACCAATTGGACCGCCACTTCCACCATAATGACGTGCTCCTATAAGTGATTCTATGGTCTCGATTGAATACATTTTTTCTTTTTAGAATGTAAAGTTAGGGTATTTTTTTACAAGGGCTTTCTCTTTTTCTAAAGTTTGTCTTAAAAACTCTTTATACTCGTTTGACTCAGAGTTAAATGGTTTATGAGCTAAAGCCTGCTTTATGGGTTTCCACTCCTGAAGAAAAGCTTTTGCTTCATCTGAAAGATACACCTTAGAGAGTTCTTCCCAAATATATTCAACTGCTTGAGCAGAAGGATGAATCATATCTGAAGAATAAAACCTATAATCACGGAGTTCATCATTAAGAATCTCGTACGCAGGGAAATAACTAACCCTATCTGGGTATAGTTTAAGTAGTTCTTCCGTAGCTAAAAGTAGTGTTGCCTTTGATAAGACACTACCGTGAAAGCCATACTTAGCATAACGTATTGGACTGATTGTAATGACAATGTTTACATCCTGGCGCTTTTCTTTAAGAAGCAAAACACTTTGAGAAAGGTAATCAAGACACTCTTTTATAGATAGTTCTTTTTCCGTAAATAGATTTTGAGGGCGTCGTTGGCAATTATCCACTATTTCTCCTGTAGAGGAAAGAATATAGACTCTATTTGTGCCAAGGGTAAGAAACACTATGCGAGGAACTTGCTCTAAACGCTGAATCGTATGAAAAACGCTAGCCGGATTATACATCACTCCATATGGATTAACTATAGAATGAAACTTTTCCTCTTGAAAACGCTTTCCTATATAATCTGCAAAACATGAACCAACAAAAAGAATCTCCTCGCATGGCATAAGAGAGAAGTTTGGCTTATCAATGTTAACTTTTGTCCTAAACTCCATAAAAAATTCTAGACTTTTTTCTAAGAGCTAATTAGCTCCTACTAACCTGCAAACCCTTATCACTTAACTTTATATCACAAAAGCGAGCATTTTTATTGGGACGATTTTTTTGAAGAATTTTCTTTATACGAGCAGCGGCATCTGGATCCTTGGCAATAAGGTAAAGATAGCCTCCTCCACCTGCTCCTGTAAGTTTATAACCTAGACATAAATCATCAATTAGGGAAGTTATATTGCGGATACTCTCAGGGTTCGTTGCAGAGTCTATTGCTTGATTCTGCTCCCAAGTCTTACCAACTAAACATCCCACTTTATTAAAATCAACACGTTGAACAGCCTCATACATATCCAAAGTATGGCGTTTCATCTCACGCAGTAATCTTTCTTGGCTGTTTTCATTGAGGAACATTTTTCTTACAATCTCTGAAAGTATCGTCTTTGCAGTACGTGTTATTCCAGTATAATAAAGAAGGTGGCATGCCGCATATTCAGGTTGTGTAAAAATATCTGCTGGTAACCAACGAACTATGGGGTTTTGATTAAAACCACTTGAGGTTCTTAGGAGTTTTACCCCTTGAAGTATTCCACCAAACTGATCTTGCCAACCTCCACCGGTAGTAAGTAATTGTTCTAAAGAAAGTGTACGTCTTCCTATCTCCATTTTGTCCCAAGCTAGAGAACAAAAGTCATTTAAAGCTCCCAAAAGAGTTGCTGCTAAGATACTACTTGTACCTAGTCCGCTACCTGCCGGAACTGCTGAAAGCAAGGTGATTTCTATTCCTGAGCCAAAGGCTTTTAATTGATTTTCTAGCGAAGAATAAGTATCCTGACTATAACCCCTCATAAAACCAGAAAGAATTAAAGCTGCCTTAGGTATAGAAAATGGACTACCCACTTGCTTAAATTGGGAGAGTTCCTCGTATGTCTTAACTATTTCTTGAGCACCAAGATCTATGCTTCTTAAAACAATATGGAAATCCTTACACGGCTTAATGTATGCTTGAAGTGGCGGTTGTCCATTAAGTTCAACAGCAAAGTTAACTACACTTCCACCTTCCATAAGACAATATGGAGGTGTATCGGTCCACCCACCGGCCAAATCAATTCTAACTGGACTACGGGCCCAAACAATTTGGTCATCGTAAATAGACTTTATAGGCACTTGCCTTTGGATTAAAGCATTCTTTGAGAGTCCCTCTCTAAGTAAACTAAAGGCTTTGTTTTCATCCGCTAAGTAATCTTGATCCATCCTCTTAGAAAGTTCCGAACGGAACATTGAATCGGCCATACGCCTTAAAAGAGGAGTATCCTCATTAATTGGTGATGGTGCTTTTATTCCAAAGGAGGAAAACTCTTGAGCGGCATCCTCTAGGTCAACTTGATAGAACACGCTATGCTCATAATTTTCGGCTATTGCCTGCCATGATTTAGCTCTTAGTTTCTCTCTTTGCTTAAAAAGTCTTATAAGATTAGCTTTTAGGGATATGTCATCAGCACTAAGCTTCTTGGATTCCATCCATAAACGTTTACCTTTTAAGGAGTCTTTCTCTTCCAGCATCCATCTTAGCATTATACCTAAATCCTCAATACTGCTAGAAAAGGGAAATATTTGTGCTGTTTGTAAGTCTTTAGCGCCTTTAATCGAATTGATTTCAATTCCTCTTTCCTTAGCCCAAGAAGTAAATGGAATACCAAGAAAATATGTGTCTTTAGAGTTTATATCACCTCTGAAACTATCCATATAACCATATGGTCTAAGAGCATAATCTTCCTCACCAATAGGTATAACATCAATGCATTGTCCCTTTTGAAGTGTTATAGTCCAATCATTCTTAGGAACACCGGTTATTACATTTTCCCTAGCTAAAGACCACGAACTACCCACATAGCTATTTTCAATCCAAAGATTTTGATTTTCTTCCTTTACTTTGATTAAGATTTCCGCATTCTGAAGGAACATTGCAGGATGGGGCTTAAGAGAATGATGAAGAATTTTCCTTTGATCATTAACTAAGTTTTGTATCTCTAAAGTAGATGATATTAGCTCACGCGTAGTACCAAAATGATAAAATTCTCCTCCCGGTAGTGGTAGAACTACAACTTTGAGAGCTCCAATTTCTTCGTCCCTAAGAGAAGGATTGGTACCAAGGGCACAACCAAATTCTGAATAAAGGTCATACTCATGAAGGACTCCATTTTTTCGTGAACGCTTTTGCAAGAGTTTTACTGCCTTATCACTTAGAAGCCATATGCCAATATCAGTAAGGTAAAAATTCTCCTTAAGTAAAGCATTAAGTGTTTTAAGGGAAGGCTTTTGAATCATAGAGTGCAAAACCGTTGGAGTATCATTCTTGGATACGAATACACCATGGTTTTTAGCAACCTCTTCAGAAAGCCATAGTCCATAACAAACAACATCAGCCTCAGGAATTTCTTGAAGTTTTTCCTCAGAGCGTACGTAAACATCACCACAAACAATCATCGTGTGTATGTTTTTAGGAGCACGACTCATTATACTTTCATAAAGAGGTAATTGTAGTGATAGTAAATCCTGAGAAAACTTTTGTCCGCGTTCCCATCTAAATACAGGTATTGGAGTAAGCACCTTACCAGATGGCGCATAAGATGGAAGACGGCGAGATTGTCCTCCTGCATGCAGTATTATACGCTTTTCTTCTGCAAGCCACTCATCAAAATCAACATTGGGAGCCCTTTGAGCATGATACTGCTCTAGAATATATGTTGAACCACCACCTGAGCCTAAGAAATTATCTATTGGGTCATGTATGCAAAACCACTCCTGACTATCATAGCCCGTTACCTTATGAAAGCAATCAACTAGATTTGGTGGTAAAGAAAGTAATTTCTTCATTTTGAAAAAGTTTCTTTTGGTGTATTTGGTCATTTTTTTTGTCTTATCCTTATAAAAACTATATAAGCTATAGCAAGGATAAAGAAAGCATAGGCAATGTAAGCAATGGTTTCGGTAACTTTAAGTGATGTGGGCCTAAAGGAAAGTTCTATCTTATGAAATCCTGGCTTAACATTTATGGCACGCAACAAGTAATCCACACGCCCTAAATCTGTCTTTTGGCCATCAACTTTGGCTGTCCAACCAGGATAATAAATATCTGAGAACACTATAATACCCCCTCGTTTAGAGTTGGCCTCAAAGGTCAAAAGGTCTGAGTCGTAAGCAGTTAGTTTTACCCATGAGGAGCTATCTTGAGAAAGAGCCTCACCAAGGGTGGACTTAAATTTACCATCTGCTACTGCTTCACGATGAAGATTTATCTTTCCAACAGTCTCAAGTTCTTTAT
>JAJQAI010000124.1 GCA_021203915.1 Prevotella sp.
TCTAAAAGGAGAAAATTTCGAGGACAGCTTAAGAAATGCAGAGAAGTTAAGCTCAAGGATGATTAGTGAGGGTAAGGTAATTAAAATAGCAATCCAGGATAGCATCTCAAAAGAATTTATCGATGTTTGCTACGACGACTCCATAATGCTAAAGCGTCTTGCTGCATACCCTTATATACAGCTAGGAGTAGTAATGCTATTTGTGGTTGTTGCTATCTTTGCTCTTCTTACCTCTAAAAGGGCTGAGCAGAATAAGGTTTGGGTAGGGCTATCAAAAGAGACAGCACATCAACTAGGAACACCTATTTCCAGTCTTATGGCTTGGACCGAGATACTTAAGGAGACCTACCCAAAGGATGAGCTAATACCTGAGATGGATAAGGACGTAAAGCGTCTTGAGCTTATTGCCGAGAGATTCTCTAAGATTGGATCCCTACCTGAGCCAGTACCCTCGAGTCTTACAGAGGTTATGCATCATGTTATAGAGTACATGGACCGCCGTACCTCCTCTAAAGTTGAAATAGAATGCATTTTCCCAGAAAATGATATAATAGTAAAGATAAATGCTTCCCTTTTTGAGTGGGTTATTGAGAACCTTTGTAAGAATGCCGTTGATGCTATGGAAGGCACGGGAAAGATAACTATTTTTATGGAAGAAACCCCTCAAAAGGCTATTATAGAAGTTACGGATACCGGTAAGGGTATTAAAAAGAAAGATATAGATAACGTATTCCGTCCTGGCTTTACAACCAAAGAACGGGGCTGGGGTTTAGGCCTTTCACTTGCTAAGCGCATTGTAGAGGAATATCACAAAGGAAAAATTTTTGTTAAGTCCTCTGAGGTTAACCATGGGACCACGTTTAGAATAGAACTTAAAAAGTTTTGAGGCTATAGTAGGGGAGAGAAAAGTCTTACTAAGGACTCCCAGAGGCGCTCTAAGAATGAGAAATGTTTTCCCTTCATATAAGTATCATAGTCAATGGAGTCCTCAACATCACGCATAAAAATCTCTTTTATTCTTTGGGCCATTTCTTCATCATAAATAAAGGCGTTAACCTCGAAATTATTTTCAAAGCTTCTAAAATCTACGTTAGCTGACCCACAGGTTGATAAATTATCATCGCTTACAAGAAGTTTTGAGTGGTTAAAACCTGCCTTATACATGTAAATCTTTACGCCTGCATCCGCTGAAGCCTTGACAAAAGAGCGGCTTGCCCATTCCACTAGCTTTGAATCGGCCTTTAGTGGTACCATTAGTCTTACATCAACTCCTGCAACGGCAGCTGTACGCATAGCAAATAGTACAGGCTCGGTTGGTAAGAAATAAGGTGTCTCCATAAAAACATAATGCTTTGCCTCGAGCAGAATGCGCACATAACCCTGCATTATCTCTGGCCAAGGACCCATTGGTCCACTAGTTACAATCTGCATTATACAGTCGTTAGGAGATACCTCTACATCTGGATAGTACTCTCTACTTGTAATAAGGGTGCGGTCCACAAAGTACCAGTCAACCAAAAAAGCTCTTTGTATACCGTAGACAGCACCACCTTTAAGCAGCATATGGGTGTCACGCCAAGGACCATTCTCATTACCCTTAACGTAGCGAAGGGCTATATTCATACCTCCAATAAAGCCCACCTTTCCATCAATAACGCAAACTTTGCGGTGATTACGGTAGTTTACCTTTCCGGTAAAGGCAGGGAATTTAACAGGCATAAAAGCATGAACGTCAATCCCTGATTTTCGCATCTTTTCAAAGAAGGAGTTGTGTACTTTCCAGCAACCAACATCATCGTATATTAAACGTACTTGGACGCCTTGGTTAGCTTTTGCTATTAGGGCATCAGCAACTAAACGTCCTAAAGCATCATCACTAAAGATATAAGACTCAAAATGAATATGGTGCTTGGCTTTAGCTATCTCACGTAAAAGAGCAGGGATAAATTCATAACCTGAGGTAAATATCTCTATTTGGTTATCCTTAAAAGGAAGGGCCATATTCTGGCTTGCAAAAAGTGTCATTAGAGCCTTTTGGTCATCATTGACTTTTAAGTCTTTTTGCTCTGCAAATTCTAGCATGGAACGCTTTGTTAGGATATCCATACTATTTTGGCTTATTAGTTTTTCTCTTCTAGTGCTTTGCCCAAAGAAAAAGTATAGGATGATTCCAATAAGTGGCAAGAATATAAGCATAAGCATCCACGCCATAGTTTTGGCTGGTTGCCTGTTATCTAAAAGGACCTTTACCATGGTTATAATGACCACGGCAACATATACAATAACTATAAGTTGATATATAAATCCCATAGCTTTTTAAAGAATTTGTCCACGTTGGCTAGCAATAGAGGATCTTATTTCTAGAGTTTCCTTATATTCAGCTTTAAGAAGTTCTTTTTTTGAAGGATCTTTCTCTATCTTCATTTGGGCTTTTAATTCCCTTATTTTATCCTCTATATATTCACAATGAAAGTCTACTAATAGGTGTTCTACTTGAGAGCGCAAAGCATCATCAGAGATGTTCATCTGAAGGCTTTTGCTTAAGTGGTACTTATCAATCACCATGCCGGCTGCAAGAGCACTAATTTCTTCCTTTGGATGGTGCATAAAATAATTTTCTGATGAGAACCCATCTTTAGAACTATGCTCCACGGCCTCACGCAAAATCTCATTGAACTTTTCATCTTTAAACTTAAGATCATCATAGCCAAGACTTAAGGCCACATATTGGGCTAGGTTGACGTCTGTTAAAGAACCATCTTCAGCTTCTACGTTAGAGAAAATAATTCTTTCCCCATAGCGCACCACTATCTGCATAAGCATATATTCCACTCTTGAGCTCTGTGGGCTATCTTCCTTTTTGGGAGTTATAGTTTGAGGTGAGGGTGGAAAAGGGGATTCTTCCTGTCTTTTTTGAGAGAGCTCTTCTCGGCTTTGTTGTTTTCTTTTTTCATCTATTAAGGCACGTCTAAACTTATTAATTGTATTTACTATTGTTTTTTCAGCAATAAGGCAAAGACGGGATGATTCCTTAATATATGTAGCTCTTACTATTGGGTCCTCAATCGTAGAGACACTTCTTAGAATGCTATTTATTGCCTCAGAACGCCTTACAGGATCCGTTTCCCCTTCAAGCAGTAGATGGGCTTTAAAGTTTATAAAGTCCGTTTGGTTTTTCTTTATATAGTTTTGGAATTCTTCTGTAGAGTGCCCACGAGCAAAGCTATCTGGGTCTTCACCTTCGGGAAGAAGAAGTACCCTAACGTTAAGACCCGCAGCAAGAAGCATATCTATTCCCCTTATTGAGGCCTTTATACCAGCACTATCACCATCATATAGCACTGTTATGTTTGATGTATAGCGTGAAATAAGTTTTATCTGACCTTCGGTAAGGGAAGTTCCAGAAGAAGCCACAACGTTTTCTATACCCGCTTGGTGCATTGATGTAACATCGGTATAGCCTTCAACTAAAAAGCAGCAATCCTCTTTTGTTATGGCCCCACGAGCTTGGTAAAGTCCAAACAGCTCGCTGCTTTTATGGTAAATGATAGACTCAGGGGAATTTACATACTTAGCTATCTTTTTATCATTTGAAAGTATCCTTCCACCAAAGGCTACAACTCTTCCCGTACTAGAATATATCGGGAATATTATTCTTGCCCAATACCTATCTTGAAGTTGTCCATCATCCTTTTTATAGCAAAGACCGGTGTCCAGCAGGTATTTTTCCTTAAATCCTTTTGAAAGAGCTTCCCTAGCTAAAGCATCCTTTTGTTTTAAGCAGTAGCCAATTGAGAACTTACTTATAATATCATCCCTAAAGCCACGAGAGCGAAGATAATTCATTGCAAGGGATTGTCCTTCTTCTGAAGTTTTAAGGTTCTCTTGGAAATACTTCATCGCCCAGTCGTTAACTAAGAACATGCTCTCACGCTCGCTCCTAGCACGCTTTTCTTCCTCTGAAAGTTCTTTTTCTTGGATTTCTATACTATATTTCTTTGCAAGCCAACGAAGAGCTTCAACATATGTCATTTGCTCGTGCTCCATCAAAAAGGAAACCACTGTTCCACCCTTACCGCAAGAAAAACAGTGACAAAGTCCCTTAGCAGGTGATACAACGAATGATGGAGTCTTCTCGTTATGGAAAGGGCATAGTCCTTTATAGTTTGCTCCGGTTTTTTTGAGTGAAACAAACTCTGAGACGACCTCAACTATATTGGCCGCATCCATTATCCTTTCTATCGTGGCTCTATCTATCATTGTTTTAATAGTCTAGCGATATAATTAGGAAGAAACTTTTTTCTCCATTTTAGGTTAGGTTTTTTTGCTTGCTATCAAAGGGTTAAAGCTCTTTTTAAAATTTGAATGTATTATCCATACATTGGTATTAAAGAATTACTCTTTACCAACCTAGACCATGTGATCTGGTATCCTAATCGTTACCATAAACAACTTTATTAAACGTTTTATTGAACGATTTCTCGTCTTTAAAAAAAAGTTTAGAGGTATTAATCACTCGTTTTATTCTTTGAATGGTTAATTCATTAGAGGTTTTAAAGCCAAGGAGTCTTTTTAGTTGCTTGCTTGTATGGTTTTTATATAGGTTACCAATAACTGCGTTTAAAAACGCAGTAGTCATTAGCTTGGTACCACTAAAATCTAGTATAACCTTATTCTCACGCTTAAGATTTATAGTTATTTCATCAAATAAAGGCTTACCTTCTAGGGGTGTAATTCCCTTTTTCTTCCTGACATAGTCATTGATTATCAACGTCTTTTCTTCCATAGCTTAAGGTTAATTATAGACCAGTCTTTTTTGTATTATAGGAACTCCCCAAAGACAATTAAGCCCTTTAAGTTACAAGAAAGAGAAAACATGATAATGCTTTCGGTAAAAAAAGATGCCATGCTTCATCTTTTTAGCAATGAAGTATGAAAAAAATTATATAGCTAAATATAATTATTCTCTCTTTTTTGGATCACTCACCTTCAACTAGTGGCAATTTCCCACCAATTTTCAATATATAGCTAATAAGCTCAGTGTTTTGATTAATAAGCTTAGCGTTTTGGGTTATAAGCTCAGAGTTTTGGGTTAAAAGTTCAGAGCTTTGGTCTTTTTCCGTTTTAATTAATTCTATAGTAGTTTTAACTAGTTCACGCTCACCTCTAATCTCATCGAGATATTTATCTAAATTGCCATTACCTGTGGAGGAAGCAGAACTATTGCCATTACTTGCTGAGGAATTATCATTTTTATTCTCATTTTCTGATGTGGAGGTTTTCAGCATTTCTCCATCTCCATAAAGCAACCAATCTCTATTTAGCTCATGAAATCTAGACAAAATATTATTTAATTTGTCTGCACCAATGCTTTTTGAAATACCCTTTACATAGCCCTGACTTAGTTTGGCTGCTTGCTCAAAAGACCTAACTGTCATACCTGAGTATTTCGCAAAGTATATAAGTCTTTCTCTTACACCACCATTTGATAGTGTTATTTCTTCGTTGTTTGTACCCATATTTAAATTATTTTAAGTTTATCATTTATAAAATTTCTTTTCTAATCACACGCCCAACATGG